>JAJQBL010000126.1 GCA_021203325.1 Clostridiales bacterium
AGGGAGATTCTTAAGAGGGACGCACAGCGGCCCTCTTGAGCCGCCTTCTTTTGCTGCTTTTCTTGGCGGAGCAAGAAAAGCAGGCCCCGCTTCCCTGGCAAGGGAAGGCCGGACAAATCCTTTATAGCGAACGTTATCTAAGGAAACCGCCCCGCCGGAAGCGCACCCCCTGTTTCCTTCCGCTTTCCTTGTCTAAGGAAACCGCCCACCCCGGGACAGGGAAAACTTACGGTAAGGCTTTACTTTCACGCTTTAAGATGGTAAAATGTGAAGCTGTAGAGCGGCGGTTCCCGCCGCAGCCACCGGAAAAGGAGGATGCCCCATGTCCAAGGTAAGCGGAAAGCAGGAGAGCATGGGCCTGTACAAGGCCATTTTGGAGCTGAAAGATTTGGATGAGTGCCACCGGTTCTTTCAGGACCTGTGCACAGTGTCGGAGCTGCGGGCCATGGAGCAGCGGTATGACGTGGCCGTGCTGTTGCAGCAGGGCATGATTTACAACCATATTCTGGAAAAGACCGGGGCCAGCAGCGCCACCATCAGCCGGGTGAACCGGGCGCTGAACTACGGGGCCGGAGGCTATCAGGACGTCCTCTCCCGCATTCTGGAGCAGGGGGAACAGGAGGAGTCATGAGCGCGTATGAAGGGCTTGCCCGGTACTATGACGCCCTGACCGGCGATGTGGACTATGGGGCGTGGCTTGGCTGGTACCTCCGCTGGTTCGGGAAAAGCCCGGTGCCGGTGGAGCTGGTGCTGGACCTCTGCTGCGGCACCGGCACGCTGACCTGTCTGCTGGCCAAACAGGGCTACTCCACCATCGGGACGGATTTATCCTCCGAGATGCTGTCCGAGGCCATGGAGAAGTCTTTCGAGCTGGAGCTGGAGGAGCCTCCCCTGCTGCTGCACCAGTCCGCCAGCGAGCTGGACCTGTACGGCACCGTGGACGCCTGCGTTTGCAGCCTGGACAGCCTGAACTATATCACCGACGAGGGCGACCTGCGGGAGACCTTCCGGCGGCTCCACACCTTTCTGGTGCCGGGGGGTTACTTCCTCTTTGATGTGCTGGCTCCTCAGTGGATGCAGGGGCTGGACGGCCAGATTTTTGTGGACGAGACGGAGGATGTCCTCTGCCTGTGGCAGGCATCCTTTCAGGAGGAACTGCTGACCTACGGCATGGACCTGTTCGAGCGGGACGGGAAGGTCTGGCGCAGGGAGCAGGAGGAGCATCAGGAGCGGGCCTGGCAGCCCGCCGCCCTGGAGGCCATGCTGCGGGAGGCGGGGTTCTCCCGGGTGCAGGTGTTCGGCGGCATGGAGGAGCGGCCGCCGGAGGCATCGGATGGACGGCTCTTTTTCGTCTGCACCAACGGCCCCGGCGGACAGACAACAACATCAACTTCATAATCATATAGGAGAAAATTACTATGCCAAGCTATCGCATTGACCGCATCAATGAGGACATCCGCAAGGAGCTGTCCCAGCTGATTCGCAATTTAAAGGACCCCAGGGTGCAGGGCATGATCTCTGTCACCCGGACGGAGACCACCAACGACCTGCGTTACTGCACCGTCTACGTCTCCCCTCTGGACAAGGGGGACGTGAAGGAGGTTATCAAGGGGCTGAAATCTGCCTCCGGCTTCCTGCGGCGGGAGCTGGGCCACAACATGAGCCTGCGGTATACGCCGGAGCTGACCTTTGTGGCGGATGACTCCATCGAACGGGGCAGCCGCATCATTCAGATGATCAACCACATCTCCGCCCAGGACGCGGAAAAGGCCGCCCAGGCGGAAGGGGCCGGGGCTGCGCCGGAGGAAGGGGCCCCCGACCATGACTGAGCAGGAGGCCGCCCGCTGGCTGCTGGAGCGGGACAACTTTCTGGTGCTGACCCACGTCCGCCCGGACGGGGACACCCTGGGCTGCGCCACCGCCCTGTGCCTGGCATTGCAGGAATTGGGCAAGACGGCGTGGACCATGCCCAACCCGGAGGTGACGCCGGACTACCCGGACTATCTGGACTTTCAGTGGGCGCCGGAGGGGTACACACCGGAGCATATCGTCAGCGTGGACATCGCGGACGAGGGCCTCTTCCCGGCGGGCTATGAGCCGTTCGTGGGCAAAAGCGAGCTTTGCATTGACCACCACGGCTCTAACCGCCGCTATGCCCGGAATCTGTGTCTGGACGCCTCCGCCTCCGCCTGCGGGGAAATCATTTACCGCATTTGCGGGCTGCTGGGGGTGATGACCGAGCCCATCGCCCGGGCGCTGTATGTGGCCATCACTACGGACAACGGCTGCTTCGTCTACTCCAGCACCACGCCGGAGAGCCACCGCATCGCGGCGGAGCTGATGGAGCAGGGCGACTTCGCCCGCCGGGTGAACAAGCACTTCTTCCAGACCAGGGGCCGGAAGGAGCTGGCGCTCCAGAGCAAGCTCCTGTCCTCCATGGCCTTCCACCGGGAGGGCCGGATGGCCGTCTGCGGCCTGACCCTGGCGGACAAGGCCAGCGTAGGAGCCACGGACGCGGACTGCTCGGAGCTGGCCTCCTTCTGCGCCACCATCGAGGGGGTTCGGTGCGCCGTCTTTGTCCGGGAGCTGACGCCGGGGAACTTCAAGCTCAGCGTCCGCTCCGACGAAACATGGGTCAACGCCAGCGACGTCTGCGCCCGGTTTGGCGGCGGCGGCCACGGGGCAGCGGCGGGGGCCTCCGTCCCGGCCCAGACCTTGGATGAGGCCATGGACGCGGCTTATGCCGCCGTGGAGCAGACGCTGGACGCAGAATAAACCGCTCCGTCAGAACAGAAGGGGGAAACAGAGATGAAGCGCAGTTCTTTTCTCACACAACTGTGGATTGCGGCGGGGCTGGTGGTGGCAGGTTTTCTGCTGTCCGTCCTGCTGCAAAACGGCATTGCGTCCAACATCGGATGGGTGCTTGCGGGGCTTTTGTTCGTCCTGCACCCCGTTTTGCCCCAAAACCAGGAGGAAACGCCTGGGCATCTGTGGCTTGTCCGGCTGGCGGGGGCGGTGGTGATTCTGGTGGGCGTCCTGGTTCGGTTCCGGGTATAGCCCCGATTTGAAAGAAGAAGTGAGAAGCCCGTTATGCCAAGCGGAATTATCGTGATAGACAAACCGGCGGACTGGACCAGCATGGACGTGTGCGCCAAGCTCCGGCGGCTGCTGGGGGAGCGGCGCATCGGCCACGCCGGGACGCTGGACCCCATGGCCACCGGGGTGCTGCCCGTCTTTGTGGGGCGGGCCACCCGGGCGGTGGAGTTTGCCGAGTCCGGCGAAAAGGAATACCTGGCCACCCTGCGTTTGGGCGTGACCACGGACACCCAGGACACCACGGGGGCGGTGCTGTCCACCGCCCCCGCAGTCTGCACCGGGGCGGATTTGGAAGCGGTTCTACCCCAGTTCCGGGGGGAGATTTTCCAGGTGCCCCCCATGTACTCCGCCCTGAAGGTGAACGGCCAGAAGCTCTACCATCTGGCCCGGAAGGGCCGGACGGTGGAGCGCCAGCCCAGGGCCATCACCATTTTCGCCCTGGAGGTGGTGGAGCAGGTCAGCGATACGGAGTACGCCCTCCGCGTCCGCTGCTCCAAGGGCACCTACATCCGGACGCTGTGCCACGACATCGGCCAGGCCCTGGGCTGCGGCGGGGTGATGGCCTCCCTCCGGCGCACCGAGGCGGCGGGCTTTACCCTGGCCCAGGCGGTGACGCTGGAGCAGGTGGCCCAGGCGGCGGAGGAAGGCCGGGCCGAGGCCCTGCTTTGCCCGGTGGACGAGTTTTTCCGGGCATACCCCGCCCTTCGCGTGGAAGGGCGGCAGGAGGCCCTTTGCCGCAACGGGAACCCCTTCCCTGCTGACGCGCCGGAGGGGCGCTATCGGGTCTACGGCTCGGACGGCGCCTTCCTGATGCTGGGCCAGTGCCAAAACGGGGAAATGCGCACCGTCAAGAGCTTCTTCCCGGTGTGAGTGAACTTATAGCAA
>JAJQBL010000142.1 GCA_021203325.1 Clostridiales bacterium
TAGGCTTCACACTCTATTGCTGGCAGGCGGAAAGCACAGCGGCCCCTCACCGCCACTAACAGCCAACAAACAACCCCCACACAGCGCTTACACGCCGTATGGGGGCTGGCTGATTTACTCCTCCCCCTGCTCCTGTCTGGCAGGGGTTCCCGTCCCGGTCTTGGGGTGGTGATGGCGGGGACGGTGCCGCTTGGCGGCCGCCTGGCCTGCCTGGCCCTCCTGGGGGGCGGGCTGCCCTTCCTGGGCGGGGGCGGCCTTCTTCGGCGGCTGGGTGTTTTTCTTTTTGGGCTGGGTCTGCTGGCGGGGGGCCTTTTGCCCCGGAGTCTGGGCGGCGGATTCTCCGCTTCTGGGCTTCCGGCTCTGGGGTGCCCTGGCGGGCTGCTCCGGCTGGGGAGGCTTCCTGCCGCTGTCGGCGGATTTTGCGGGGGCAGGCGCTCCCTCCTCTGGCAGCTCATACCCGGCGGGGCGCTTGCCCTTGCCGGAGCGGATCACCTCCACCTCGCTGGTGCGGTAGACCCGGGGGGTCTCCGGGTCGTTGTCCAGCGTGACCTTCACCCGCTCGGTCAGGAACTGGACGGCGTTGACGGTGCCCACCCCGTCAGGGGTTTTCACCAGGCTCTCCAGCTTGGGGGTGGTTTTCAGCAGGGCCTCATAGGTGTCCTGCTCGTATTTCAGGCAGCACATCAGCCTGCCGCAGGCCCCGGAAATTTTGGTGGGGTTCAGGGAGATGTTCTGGGTCTTGGCCATCTTGATGGACACCGGCTGGAAGTCCGACAGGAACTGACTGCAGCAGTAGGAGCGGCCGCAGATGCCCAGACCCCCCATCATCTTCGCCTTGTCCCGGACGCCGATCTGCCGCAGCTCGATGCGGGTGCGGAAGATGGCGGCCAGATCCTTCACCAGCCCCCGGAAGTCCACCCGGCCGTCGGAGGTGAAGTAGAACAGCACCTTGCTGCCGTCAAAGCTGTACTGCACCTCCACCAGCTTCATGTCCAGGCCGTGCTCGGCGATTTTCTTCTGGCAAATCTCATAGGCGGACTTCTCCTTCTTGCGGTTCTGCTCCACCGTCTTGAAGTCTGCCTCGGTGGCGATGCGCAGCATGGGTCGGAGGGTGGAGACCAGCTCCATCTCGTCCACCATGGTGTTGGACTGGGTACACTGGGCGAACTCCACCCCCTTGCTGGTCTCGATGATGACGGACTGGCCCACGTCCACATGAACCCCGTTGGGGTTGAAATAATATAGCTTGCCGCCCGCCTTGAACCGGACGCCGATCACTTCGGTCATAATGCTCCTCCCTGTGCCGCCGATGGTCCGGGGCACATATTTTATTTCGGGTTTGATTTTTACGTCAGGGCGGCACCGAGGGGGTGACGCCGCTGGAATTGCTCATATTCTGGCAAAAGGGTTCTTCTTTCCCGCTATTCCGTAGGGGCGCATGGCAATAAAGCCGCTCTCCTCGCCTAGCGGCTCAGAATCTCCCACGCTTTCGCCGCCAGCCATCCGGCGCTGTGGCCCACGGAGACGTAAAAGGCGCAGTCCTGCCGCCCCTGCTCCGCCAGTGCCTCCAGCGCCGCCAACTGCCTCCGGCTCAGCGCCCCGGCCAGCTTCTGGCTCAGGGGCTGCGCCGCCGGGCCGGTATAGCTGGCGGTGAGAGCCTCATGGCACAGCTGGGCCAGGCGGCGGTAGAAGGGGGCCAGGTCGGCGCGCTGAAACTGGCCCGTCTGCAGTTTGACGCTGCACTCCATCAGGGCCAGCTCGTCCTTTTTGGACAGAGCCTCCGCCCACAGCTCCAGCCAGGGGGCCAGGGCGTCCTCCTGCCCGCTGTCCTCCAGCCGGCGGACGGCCGCCCCCAGCAGCCCGCCGCAGGCTGCGGCGGCGGCCCGGAGGGCGCTGTCCTCCCGGTTCGGGTACCGGGTGCGGAGCCAGGCCAGGGCCTCCCCCTCCGTCACCGGGGCGCAGGTCAGCTCGGTGCAGCGGCTGCGCACCGTCTCCAGCAGGGCGGCGGCGTTCTCCACCACCAGCAGGAACACGGCGTAGGCCGGCCCGTCCTCCAGCAGCTTCAACAGGGCGTTCTGGTCCTGGGGGGACAGGGGCCGGTCAATGATGTATACCTTTCGGTCGGCCTCGGTGGGGCGGACAAAGGCGTCGCTGCGGAGGGCCCGGACGGCGTAAATCTTCAAATCCCCGTCTTTGGCCAGATCCTCCTGATTCAGGAACCGGGCCACCTCCGCCACATCCGGGTGAATCCCCCGGGCCACCTTCCGGCAGTCCTGACACAGGCCGCAGGGAACCTCCCCCCGGCCCCGGCAGACAAAGGCGGAGGCCATCAGCCGGGCCAGGGTGTGCCGCCCGGAGCCGACGGGGCCGCTGATGATCCAGGCGTGGGAGCGGGGCAGGCCCCCGGCCAGCTGGCGTTTCAGCCCTTCGTTTCCGGCAAAGTCCCTGAGCTGCAACGCCATCGCCTCCCCCTGTCCGGCCCCTGTTCAGGGCGTCTCCCGTAAAACGCTGATACACTGTTTATTATAACCCATTTCGTTCAAATAATCCAGAACTTTTTTTGTGATGCGCTCCCCCGGTGCCACCACCGGCACGCCGGGGGGATAGGGGGCCAGCTGCTCCGCCGCCACCCGGCCGGGGGCGCGTTCCCAGGGCACCGGTTCCGCCGGGGCCAGCAGCGCCGTTCGGGGGGTGCAGACCTGTTCCGGCAGGGGCGGCAGGGCAGGGGTGGGGGCCGATTGCCGGGCCTGCCCCCGCAGGCCCAGCCCATCCAGCGCCGCCCGCAGCCGGGCGAAGGAGGCATCCCCGTCCGCTTCGGTGAGGATCATCACCACATGGCCCCGGTCGGCCATCTCCGGGTAGATGCCGCTCTCCATCAGCGCCCGGCTCAGCCCCTCCCCGTCTGGGACACAGAGGGTCAGGCGGCAGGGGTCCAGGGGGCAGTCCCTGTCGGTCAGCGCGGGGTAGTCCCGCCGCAGGGCCGCAACCTGTTCCGCTGTCGCCCGATAGCGGGCTTTTCCCTCCCCCTGGCACCAGGGCCGCAGGGCGTCCAGCGCCGCCATCATCACATAGCTGGGGGAGGAGGTGGCAAAGAGCATGGAAGCCCCCTGTAACTCGTCCAGGGTACAGCCGTTGGCGAAGAGGAGGGCGGTCTGCCCCGGCGCCCGGAGGGTCTTGTGGGCGGAGACCACGGCAAAATCTGCCTCCCGGTAGGGGTTCTCCCCCAGGAGGGGCAGGTGGGCCCCGTGGGCCCCGTCCACCACCAGCGCCGCCCCGTGGCGGTGACAGCGTTCCGCAATGGCGGGAATGTCGGACAGCACCCCGTAATAGGTGGGGGAGGTGACCACCACCGCTTTGGCCTGGGGATTCCGTTCCAGCCCTTCCTCCACCCGGGCGGGGGTCAGGGGTGCCAGGGCGCTGTCGGCGGGGAGGGGGCCGCGCTCCATCCACGCCACCGGGCAGCCCAGCAGGGCCAGCCCCGTGTGGACGCTCCGGTGGCTGACCCGGTCCGCCAGCACCGGCTCCCCGCCGGGGGCGGCGCAGCGGAGGGCGGTGTGGATGCCCTGGGTGGAGCCGCCGGTGAGAAACAGGCAGCAGTCCGCCCCCCAGAGCTCCGCCCACAGGTTCTCCGCCTCCTCCACCGGCCCGAAGCGCTGGTACAGGTCGCCGGTGGGGGGCAGCTCGGTGAAGTCGATTTCCGTGGGGAAACCCGCCAGACCGGGCAGGGGCCGGCCCTTGTGGCCGGGCATATGGAGCCGCAGGGGGTCCCGGGCGGCGAACTCGGTGAGGGCGGTGTAAAGGGGGGTCTCTGAGTGCATGGCGATTCCTCCGGGGAAAGATTCTGTGACTATTGTAGCACAGTTTCGCCGGGACGGCAATTTTTCGGGGCAGGAAAAGGCCCTTGCCTTTTGGGGAAAGCTGTGGTATTCTGTCAGTGGCGCTGTCCAATACGGT
>JAJQBL010000122.1 GCA_021203325.1 Clostridiales bacterium
CGCCTGCTGCAGGGCCTGATCACTGTCCTGCTCATCGCCACCGTCGTGTTCCTGCTGATGCGTATGCTGCCGACGGACTATTACTTTACCGAAGAGCAGCAGATGAAATTTACCGATGAGCAGAAGGAAGCCGCACTGGAGGCCGCGGGGTTGACCGACCCCATTGGCGAGCAGCTGCTGGACTTCTACTGGGACCTGCTCCATCTGGACTTCGGTGAATCCAGACGTATTCAGTCGGGCGTGTCCGTGGTGGACGTGATTGGTGAGAAGTTCACCATATCAATGCGCATGGGCGTCATTTCCCTGGTGATCTCGTTGGGATTGGGCGTTCTATTGGGCATAGGACAAACCATAGGAAAGGACCGTTTGGTGGATCACATAGGAACGGCGTATACCGTCTTTGTCAACGCGGTGCCGGCGCTGGTGTCCTACTCCCTTGTGCTGGTCATCGGCTCCCGCGTCTTCGGGCTGCCGTCGGTGTATTCCAGCCGAACGAACACGGCGCTGTCCATGGTCCTGCCCACGATATGTATTTCCCTGAGTTCCATTGCAGGCTACGCCCTGTGGACCAGGCGGTACATGGTGGATGAGATCACCAAGGACTACATCAAGCTGGCCAAGGTCAAGGGCCTTTCCACAGGCCAGATCATGGTGCGGCACGTGCTGCGCAACGCCTTTGTGCCCCTGGCGCAATACCTGCCCGCCTCCTTCCTGCTGACCATCAGCGGCTCGCTGCTGGCGGAGCGGTTCTTCTCCGTCCCCGGCATGGGCCCGCTGCTGACCGATGCCATCAGCCGGTATGATCTGAACATCGTGCAGACGCTGGTGATTCTCTACGGCTCGCTGGGCGTGCTGGGCGTGTTCCTGGGCGACGTCCTGATGATGCTGATTGACCCGCGGATTTCGCTGACCGGAAAAGGAGGGGGAGCAAGATGAGCAAGGAAAACGTAAAAACCGTAACCGCCGAAGAGCCGGTGAACGAGGACGAGCTGTTCCACTTCGTACCCTACTCTGCGGAGCAGGCAGAGGCCATCGGCTACTCTGACTACTCCTACTGGGGCAGCGTTTTCAAGAACTTCCTGAAGAATAAGGTGGCCGTGACCCTGGCCATCCTGTTCATCGCCCTGTTTATCTTCTCCTTCATCGCCCTTGCCATCGGCAAGTACAGCTTTGCGGAGCTGAAAACGGACACCACCATGGCCTTCACCTCCCCCAACAGCGAGTACTGGTTCGGCACCGACAACCTGGGCCGTGACTACTGGTGCCAGGTGTGGTACGCCAGCCAGACCTCCATCAAGCTGGCGGCCCTGGTGGCCGTGGGCGAGTGCGCCCTGGGCGTGACCATCGGTCTGATTTGGGGCTATATCCGGTCGGCGGACCGGTTCTTCACCGAGCTGTACAACCTGATCAACAACATCCCCACCATCATTTACATGACCCTGATCGCCCTGCTGGTGGGCCGTACCTTCACCATCATGGCGGTGTCCCTGATTCTGATCGGCTGGCTGACCATGGCCCGGAACGTCAGAAACCTGGTCATCATGTACCGTGACCGGGAGTATAACCTGGCCTCCCGCTGCCTGGGCACCCCCCTGGGCCGCATCCTGACCAAGAACATCCTCCCCTACCTGATCAGCGTCATCATCCTGCGGCTGAGCCTGTCCATCCCCAGCACCATCTCCATGGAGTCCACCCTGTCCTACCTGGGCCTGGGCCTGGGCGACGACACGCCTTCCCTGGGTATTCTGCTCCGTAACGCCCGGAACTACTTCCTGAACTACCCCTACCTGCTGATTTTCCCGGCCGTTATCGTATCCATTATCACCGTCACATTCTACCTGGTGGGCAACGCCTTCTCCGACGCCGCCGACCCCAGAAACCACGTTTAAGAAGGGACATGATATGGCAGAAAAAACCCCTATTTTGTCCGCAAAGGACGTGGAGATTCAGTTCAGCCTCCGTGGCAGCATGCTGAAGGCCATTCGGAAATGCTCCCTGGACCTGTACGAGGGCGAGACCCTGGCCATCGTGGGCGAGTCCGGCTCCGGCAAGTCCGTGTTCACCAAGTCCTTCCTGGGGATGCTGGACGCCAACGGCAAAATCACCGGCGGCAGCATCACCTATGAGGGCGTAGACATCTCCAAGTACACCACCGAAAAGCAGTGGCGTGACATCCGCGGCAGGAAGATCGCCATGGTCATGCAGGACCCCATGACCTCCCTGAACCCCCTGAAGAAGGTGGGCAAGCAGATTCAGGAGAGCGTTGAGCTGCACCGTGGCGTCAAGGGCGCCGAGGCCAAAAAGATGGCCATTGAGATGCTGGACAAGGTGGGCATCCCCGACCCGGAGAAGCGCTACAACCAGTATCCCCACGAGTTCTCCGGCGGCATGCGGCAGCGTGTGGTCATCGCCATCGCCGTGGCCTGCCAGCCCCAGATCCTGATCTGCGACGAGCCCACCACCGCTCTGGACGTGACCATTCAGGCCCAGATCCTGGATCTGATCCGCAACCTGAAGAACGAGCTGAACATGACGGTGGTTTACATCACCCATGACCTGGGCGTTGTGGCCAACGTGGCGGACCGCATCGCGGTCATGTATGCCGGTCAGATCGTGGAATACGGCAACGCCGATGAGATTTTCTACGACGCATGGCACCCCTACACCTGGGCGCTGCTGTCCGCCCTGCCCCAGCTGGGCGTGAAGGGTCAGGATTTGCCCTCCATCGAGGGCACGCCCCCCAACCTGTTCCAGGAGATCAAGGGCGACGCCTTTGCCCCCCGGAACAAGCAGGCCCTGGCCATTGACTTTGTGAAGGAGCCGCCTTTCTTCGAGGTCAGCCCCACCCACAAGGCCAAGACCTGGTATCTGGACCCCCGGTGCCCCGCCTTTGAGCGGCCTGAGAACATCCGCAACTACAAGGAAAAGATTCGTCAGAGAGGGTGATTGAAATGGCAGAAAAAGAGAAACTGATCGAGGTAAAAGACCTCCAAATCACCTTCGGTTCCGGTCGGAAAAAGTTCGTCGCGGTGGATCATGTCAACTTTGACATCTACAAGGGGGAAACCTTCTCCCTGGTGGGCGAGTCCGGCTCCGGCAAGACCACCATCGGCCGCGCCATCATCCGGGTCAACCCCACCTCTGCCGGCGAGATCTACTTCAAGGGCCAGAAAATCAACGGCAAGATCTCCAAGGAGCTGGACCAGGAGGTCATCCGGAAGTGCCAGATGATTTTCCAGGACCCCCAGGCGTCTCTGAACGAGCGTGCCAAGGTGGACTACATCATCTCCGAGGGCCTGTACAACTTCCATCTGTACAAGGACGAGGCGGACCGTGAGCGCAAGGTGCAGGAGGCCCTTCACGAGGTTGGCCTGCTGCCGGAGTTCGCCTCCCGGTTCCCCCACGAGTTCTCCGGCGGCCAGCGGCAGCGTATCGGCATCGCCCGCGCCCTGGTCATGGAGCCGGAATTCATCGTGGCCGACGAGCCTATCTCCGCCCTGGACGTGTCCATCCGCGCCCAGGTGCTGAACCTGCTGAACAAGCTGAAGGCCAGCCGCGGGCTGACCTACCTGTTCATCGCCCACGACCTGTCGGTGGTGCGGTTCATCTCCGACCGCATTGCGGTTATCTACAAGGGCCGCATTGTGGAGCTGGCCGAGGCCGAGGAGCTGTTCCTGAACCCGCTGCACCCCTACACCCAGGCGCTGCTGTCCGCCGTACCCATCCCCGACCCGGAGCTGGAGAAGAAAAAGAAGCTGCTGGTCTATGACCCCAGCATCCACGACTACTCTGTGGACGGGCCCATCTGGTACGAAATCAAGCCGGGCCACTTCGTCTATGGCAACAAGAAGGAAATCAAGGGTTACGAAGCGATCGTGAAATAAGGTTAG
>JAJQBL010000015.1 GCA_021203325.1 Clostridiales bacterium
GTTCTTAGGGAGGAGCGAGGCCCCGAGCTCCTCCCTGAGCCGCCCTCTTTCCCCCCTTTCTCGGCGGAGCGAGAAAGGGGGCCCGCCGGGAGGGCAGACCCGTTTCCTTCAACCTTCCTTTCCTAAGGAAACCGGCCCGCCGGGAGGGCAAACCTGTTTCCTTCAACCTTCCTTTCCTAAGGAAACCAGCCCGCCGGGAGGGCAAACCCCTTTCCCCTCACTTCGCCTGCTTCATGGACAGTGAAATCCGCTTCTTCTTCTCGTCCACATCCAGCACGACCACCTTCACCGCATCGCCCACGGACACCACCTCGCTGGGGTGCTTAATATACCGGTCGGCCACCTGGGAGATATGCACCAGCCCGTCCTGGTGCACGCCGATGTCCACGAACACGCCGAAGTCGATGACGTTGCGCACCGTACCGGTCAGCACCATCCCCGACTTCAAATCCTTCATCTCCAGCACGTCGGTGCGGAGGATGGGCTTGGGCAGCTCGTCCCGGGGGTCCCGGCCCGGCTTCATCAGTTCCTTCACGATGTCGTTCAGGGTGGCCATGCCCACGCCGCAGTAAGCGGTGGCCCGGGCCTCCCCCACCTGCTTCAGGCGGCCGGAGAGCAGGACGATTTTCCCCTGCTCCACGTCCTCCAGGGTGTAGCCGCACAGGGTCAGCAGCTTTTCCGCCGCCTGATAGCTCTCCGGGTGGACGCCGGTGTTGTCCAGCAGGTTGTCGCTCTCCGGCACCCGGAGGAAGCCCGCGCACTGCTCAAAGGCCTTCGGCCCCAGCTTGGGCACCTTCAAAAGCTGCTTCCGGCTGGTAAAGACGCCGTTCTCCTCCCGGTACTTCACGATGTTTTTCGCGGTGGTGGCGTTCAGGCCGGACACCCGCTGGAGGAGGGAGGGGGAGGCGGTGTTCACGTCCACCCCCACGGCGTTGACGCAGTCCTCCACCACCCCGTCCAACGCCTCGCTGAGCCGGGCCTGGGGCATATCGTGCTGGTACTGGCCCACGCCGATGGCTCTGGGGTCGATCTTCACCAGCTCCGCCAGGGGGTCCTGGAGCCGCCGGGCGATGGAGACGGCGGAGCGGAGGTTCACATCGTACTGGGGGAACTCCTCCGCCGCCAGCTTGGAGGCGGAATAGACGCTGGCCCCCGCCTCGTTGACGATCATATAGCTGACCTTCCCCTCCATGGGGGTGCCCGCCAGGTCGCGGATCAGGTCCACCGCCATGGCCTCCGTCTCCCGGGAGGCGGTGCCGTTGCCGATGGAGAGGTGGCGGACCCGGTGCTTCAAAATCAGCCCTTTCAGCTCCTGAATGCACTCGTTCCGGCGGCGTGCGCCGAAGGTGGGGTAGACCACCGTGGTGTCCAGCACCTTGCCGGTGCCGTCCACCACCGCCACCTTGCAGCCGTGGGCATAGCCGGGGTCCAGACCCATGGTGACGCTGCCCTTCACCGGGGGGCTGCATCAGCAGGGGCCGCAGGTTCAGGGCGAACATCTTGATGGCCCCCTCGCTGGCGGTCTCCGTCAGGGCGGAGCGGATCTCCCGCTCCAGGGAGGGGAAGATCAGGCGGCTGTAGCTGTCCTCCATGGCGGCCCGCACCAGGTCGGTGCATTTGCCATTGCCGTGGAGCAGCCTGCGGCCCATCTGCCGGAGAGCCAGCTCCGCGTCCAGGTTCAGGGAAATTTTCAGGAAGCCCTCCTTCTCCCCCCGGTTCATGGCCAGGGTCTGGTGGCCCTGGACCCGGCTCACCGGCTGGGAGAACTCGTAATACATCCGATACACGCTGTCCTCGTCGGGCTTCGCCGCTGTGGAGACGATGCTGCCCCGCTTCTGAGCCAACTCCCGCAGGAGGGCACGGATGTCCGCGTCGTCGCTGACCGTCTCCGCCAGCACGTCGTTGGCCCCCTGGAGGGCGGCGGCCACGTCGGGGACCCCCTTCTCCTCGTCCACATAGGGGGCGGCCAGGGCCTCCGGGTCGGCGCCGGGCTGCTGGAGTAGCAGCTTGGCCGCCAGAGGTTCCAGCCCCCGCTCCTTCGCAATGGTGGCACGGGTGCGGCGCTTCTGCTTGTAGGGCCGGTACAGGTCCTCCACGGCGGTCTGGGTGGCGGCGGCGTCGATGGCGGCGGCCAGCTCCTCCGTCAGCTTGCCCTGGTTTTCGATGGAGCGCTTCACCTCCTCCTTCCGGGCGGCCAGGGCCCGGAGGCTGTTCAGGCGGTCGAACAGGGTCCGGAGGGCGGTGTCGTCCATGCCGCCGTGCAGCTCCTTCCGGTAGCGGGCGATGAAGGGAATGGTGTTGCCCTCGTCCACCAGGCGGACCACGTTCTCCACATAGGTGGGGTTCAGGTTCAGCTCGGCGGCAAGGGTGGTGATGATGGGTTCCATGGCTGTCGCTCCTTTGTGGGGGAATGGATGGTTTTGTAAAGCCAGTTTACCACAGTTTTTGGGAAAGTGCAATGAGACAAAAAGGCGGCGCCCTGTGGACGCCGCCTGTCTTGTTTTGGGAAGGGGGATGGTCAGGCATTACGCCTTGGCCGCGTTTTTCTGCTTGCTCAGGGTCTGGACGCCCTCGATGGCCAGAACCACAGCCAGGACGATCAGCAGGATGCCGATGATGGCCTGGGCCCAGGGGCCCCAGTCGGCGCCGCCGGCGGTGATGGTGGTGATCTGGTTCATGGTGTTGATGGCCAGGGAGCAGATGGTAACCACCAGCATAAAGGCCATGGGGATCAGGAACATCTTGTTGTTCCGGCCCACGTTGCCCAGCCAGGTGGCGACGGCCAGCAGGGCCAGGGCCGCCAGCAGCTGGTTGGCGGAGCCGAACAGGGCCCAGATCTTGGCATAGCCGTTCAGGCCCAGCAGCACGCCCAGCACCACGGTGATGATGGTGGCCACATAGGGGTTGGGCAGCACCTTCTTGTAGCCGGTGACGTTCTCCGGGGTCTCACCGGCGGAGGAGTCCAGCCAGAACTCCTGGAACATGAACCGGCCCATACGGGCGGCGGTGTCCAGACTGGTCAGGCAGAAGGCGGAGTAGGTCAGCACCAGCAGGGTGTAAATGACGCTGTAGGTGCCGGGGATGGCATCGTCGATCATGTGGGCGATGCCGCCGCCGAAGATGGCGGTGGCGCCGGACAGGGCGGAGTCGGGGGTTGGCCGCGTTCCAGCTGTAGGCATAGGCCACGGCGCACAGGGTCAGGATGGCCAGCACGCACTCCAGCAGCATACCGCCGTAGGCGATGGGCTTGGCGTCGGTCTCCTTATCCAGCTGCTTGGAAGTGGTGCCGGAGGAGATCAGGGAGTGGAAGCCGGAGATGACGCCGCAGGCGATGGTGGTGAACAGCACCGGGAACAGGTAGGTGGTGCCGGAGGAGCTCTCCACGGCCCACTCGGCGGTGGCCATGCTGTCCATGGAGGGATGAGCCAGCACCACGCCGATGACGGCCAGGGCAATCATGGCGTACAGCAGGAAGGAGGACAGATAGTCACGGGGCTGGAGCAGAATCCACACCGGGGTGACGGAGGCGATGGCGATGTACAGGCCCACGATCCACATCCAGGTGTTGTTGGACAGATAGATGGGATGGAAGTTCATGCCGATGACGATGATGAGGACGATGGCAACCACGCCCAGCACCGTGGACACGCCCATGGGCATATTCCGGCGATAGACCAGGAAACCGAAGACGATGGCGATGACGATGAACAGCAGGGACACCATAGCCACCCGGGCAGCGCTGAGGGAAGCAGCCGTATCCAGGGCGCCGGACTCGTCATAGGTGGCGGCGAAGGTGCCGGCCACGATGGCGGCGAAGGCGGCCACCACCAGGATCAGGGTCAG
>JAJQBL010000120.1 GCA_021203325.1 Clostridiales bacterium
CAGGCAACAGACGAAGTAACTTTCAGGTGGTGAGACTGCCGCCGATGGCGGCTGGGTACGATTGCCGTTCCGCCCTGCCGGAGGCGGGCGGAACGAGCAATTTTGTTGCCCTTTGGTCGTGGAAATCTGACTGTGAGGATATGTGATTCCCTTCAACTCAGGATAGCTTGCACTTTTAACTTTCCGGGCAACGCCATTAACCTGATGCGGCAACCCCCTCCACCGGCGACAGCCGGTGGAGGGGGTTCTGACAGCTAATAGCTATTCGCTGTCAGCTCCGCCCCCCGGCGGAACTTTTTTGAAAAATATCGAACAAATGTTTGCATTTTTCAAACCGCTGTGTTATACTGTGGGCAGAAGCATATCCCCGTCCCATTCCCCCCACGAGAAGGAGCGCCGTCACCATGAAGCCTGTCACAGAAAAGCAGCAGCAAATCTACGACTTTGTTGTGGAGTATACCGAGGACCACGGATACTCCCCCTCCGTCCGGGAGATCGCCGGGGCGGTGGGGCTGAAGAGCACCTCCACCGTCCACTTCCACCTGAAGGCTCTGGAGGAGGCCGGTCTGCTGGCCCACAGCAGCGGCAAGACCCGTTCCCTGACCGCCATCCGGCCGGAGCTGCCGGAGGAGCAGGCCCCGGAGCAGAACAGGGTGCCTGTGCTGGGCAATGTGGCGGCGGGGGCCCCCATCCTGGCCCAGGAGTGCATTGAGGACTATCTGACCTTTGACACCCAGGGCCTGTCCGGGGAGCATTTCGCCCTGCGCATCCGGGGGGAGAGCATGATCGAGGCGGGCATTATGCCGGGGGACTATGTGGTGGTCCACCGCCAGCCCACTGCCCACAACGGGGACTATGTCATCGCCCTGCTGGAGGACGAGGCCACCTGCAAGCGGTTTGAGCGGCGGAATGGCCACGTCTGGCTCATGCCGGAAAACCGGGAATATAAGCCCATCGACGGCACCTATGCCCAGATCCTGGGCCGGGTCATCGCCGTGGTTCGGAGATATTGAGATGAATGACCTTCACGCCCGCAGGCAAGCCTGCCTGCCCATGCTGACGCCGCCATAGCCGGCCCATTTTTGAATCATCATCAAAAATGGAGGCATTTTACATCGAAATGAATCGAAAACTGAATATGGACCCTCTGGATCTGCAATCCTTCCTGAACGGGCTGGTGTTCTTCGCGCCGGTGGCGCTGCTGGTGCGCACGGCGGCGGGGGTCAGCCTGGCCCGGTTCTTCCGGCTGGAGGCGCTACTGTCCCTGACGGTGCTGCTGTCGGAGGTTCCGGCGGGAAAGCTCACCGACCGCATCGGCCTGCGGAACACTCTGGTGCTCTATCAGGCGACCCTTTGCCTGGCCCGGGTGCTGCTCCTGCTGGCCTACGTTCGGCGGAGCTACCCCCTGTTTCTGGCGGAGGCGGTGGTGGAAGGTGTGGCCGGGAGCTTCAGCTCCGGCACACAGAGCGCCTACCTGTACCGGATGTTCCCCGGCCCGGCCTACCTGACGAAAAGCGCCCGCACCGCCAACTGCGGCACGGTGGGGTTCCTGCTGAGTACGGCGGCCTACGCCGGGCTGTACCGCCTGGCCGGACTGACGGGGCTGCTGGCGGCCACCGTCCTGACCGGCGCCTGCGGCATCGCCGCCGCCCTGGGCATCCGGCGGGAGCCGCCCCAACCAACGGCGCAGGAGGACGGAAAGCCTGCCGCCGGGGCGCTGTGGGCCGCCCTCTGCCGGAGGGAGGTTGTCCTGGTCATGGTGCTGCTGGCCGCTTTGGGCGTGGGGCGCATCCTGATCAACTTCTTCTATGCGGACAAGCTGATGGCCTGCGGCGTGGATGAGACATGGCTCTCCCCCATCATTCTGGGGCTACTCCGTGCTGGAGCTGGCGGCAGAGGGGCTGCTGGGCCGGCTGGACCCCGCCCGGCACCGGGCCGCGCTGACGGCGTTTCTGGTGCTGGGCGGCGGGGTCATGGTGGTGTTCGCCCTGGTGGACCGGGTACTTTGGGTCGTCCTGCTGATGCTGGTCCTGCCTCTGGTGCTGGACGTGCCCTCCTACCTGCTGGGGGAGGTGCAGAACCGGCTGGTGGACGAGCTGGGCCAGGCCCAGCGGCGGGCTGAGCTGCTGAGCGTCTGCAACATGGGCGTGAACGTGGCGGAGGTGGCCTTCCTGCTGGGCTCCTCCCTGCTGTCCGGGGCCGGGGCCGCCCGGTGTTTCTGCGGCCTGGGCCTGGCGCTGGCCGCGCTGGGCGGCTGCGCCTACAGGGTGCTGAACGAGACGATTGCGTAAGAGAACCCCCCGGGCCGGAATTTTCCGGCCCGGGGGGGGTGTGGCTGTTCGCTGTTAGCTATTAGCTGTTCGTGGCTGGAACCGCCGGGTTTTCCCCATCCGGCAGTGGAGGGTGAGGTCTAAATCTCCACTTTTCTGTGGAGGCGGCCAGGGGCCGCCCCTACACGTACGGCTGCAAAAATCGAAACGTTTTGTCTGCCTGAACAGCATCACAGGCAGTTTTGCCGGCAGTTTGCAATGGCCCCACACAGCAAAGAGTTCGTTTTCACGCGCCCCTATGGGATGGGGGAAACGTTTACCTCCACAGCGGCGAGGGATACACCCCCTCCGCCGTCTTGTCCGCCAGGGCCTGCACCACCGTGGGCCGGTCGGCCTGATAGGTGACGCCGTACCACTTGTCCCGGCTCTCCAGCATTTTCACGTCGGCCTTGCTCTCCTCCAGCAGGCGGGTCACCACAGAGGGAAGGAAGTACTCCCCCTTCAGGGGGTTCTTCGCCAGGGTGTCCTCCAGGAAGGCGGGGAAGCCGGCGGCGGTCTCGGTGAGGAAGCTGGGCTGGAAGCACCACAGGTTCATGGACACCAGCGCGTCCGGGGCCAGGGTCAGCCAGCTCTCTCCCCCGTCCAGGGTGGAGCGGATGGCCCCGTCCCGCACCTCAATGCAGGTGTGCTCCGTCACGCTCTCCAGCATCCCCGCCCCGTCGGTGACGCAGATGCCCCGGGCCACGCTGCCGTGTTCCGTCACCGTGTTGGCCAGATGGTAGCCCACCATGGCGTAGTGGTAGCGGCCCGGCTCGTCCGCCGTGGCGGACAGGAACCGGTATGCCTCCCGGAAAGCCTCCGGCCCATAGTAATCGTCGGCGTTGATGACGGCGAAGGGGGCGTCCACCACGTTCCGGGCGGCGTAGATGGCGTGGGCGGTGCCGAAGGGCTTCACCCGGCCCTCCGGTACGGCGTAGCCCTCCGGCAGGTCGTCCAGCTGCTGGAAGGCGTAACGCACCTCCATGTACCGGGCCACCCGGCGGCCCACCGTCTCCCGGAAGGCCTCCTCGATCTCATGCTTGATGATAAAGACCACGGTGTCGAAGCCGCCCCGATGGGCGTCATAGATGGAGTAGTCGATGATGAACTCGCCCCCTGGCCCCACCGGGTCCATTTGCTTTAAACCGCCGTAACGGCTGCCCATGCCGGCGGCCAGCACCACCAGAACTGGTTTCTTCATGTGGATTCCTCCTGTTGCCATTGCCTTCTCCGGTGAAAACCGGTATAATATTGTCTGAATACTGTTACTATACCACACCGGAGGATGGTGCGCAAGCGGGAAAACGCCACCCTCCCCGGAGAATGGAGTGCCTGCCATGAAAACAGAACGTATTTTTGAAGCCGATGTGTCCTGTCAGGAATTTACCGCCGCCGTACTGTCCTGCGCCCCCAGGAAAAAAGGGGGCTATGAGGTGGTGCTGGACAGGACCGCCTTCTTCCCGGAGGGGGGCGGCCAGCCGGGGGACCGG
>JAJQBL010000093.1 GCA_021203325.1 Clostridiales bacterium
CTGAAAGGGGAGGGAGACCGGCGACAGCCGGTGGAGGGGTGCGTCAACGGAGGATTCTTTCAAAAGGCCGCTTCCGTTTTAGGAGAACAATATTGGACCAAATGACGAAAATTCCCATTCTTTCCGCATGAAATATGTTAAAAGTTTAAAACATTTTACTTGACACAATCTGTTTTTCTGTGCTATAGTAGGCGTACACAACTTTTTTGTGTTCCTTACCTCTCAGGATCAGTCCCAAATCAGGTCCCCGGCGCTCAGCGTGATGGGCGCCAACAACAGAATTGTGAAACAGGCGCTGTCCTGCATTTTCCTTTTCCGGCGAACTGCAGGCGTCTGTTTCACCCATGCCATCATTTATTGAGGAGGTGCCAGGCATGAGAAAGTATGAATACTCGGACGAACTCGCAAACGCTGTTGACCGGTTTCTGATCGAAGACGATTGGAACTATTCCTTTGACAGCGACAAGGGCGTGTTCGATTTCAATCTGAACGTCAAGAGCAAGCTGCGGAAAATCAGGTATCTGATCGACATCAAGAAGGACGAAATCATCGTTTACGGCATCTGTCCCGTCGGCGCGGACCCGAAGGACAAGGCGGAAATGGCGGAGATGGCAGAATTTATCTGCCGTGCGAACTACGGCCTGAGGAACGGAAATTTTGAATTTGACTTCCGGGACGGCGAGATCCGGTTTAAGAGCTTCATCGACTGCGACGGCGTAATCGCCCCGTCGGAGGTCATCAAGGACAGCATCTATTGCACCGCCGCCATGTTCCGGCGCTACGGCGACGGCATCGCCTCCATTCTCTTCGCCGGCAGCTCCGCGAAGGAGGCCATTGAGCAGTGCGAAAAGTCCCCCTCCGACGAGCTCCGCAGGCTCCTTGACAGCATGCGCGACGGTGAGAGCGTTCAGCTGTCCGACCTGCTGGCGCAGCGGCTGGCAGAGCGGCTCAGCGACGGCGATGACGACGACGATGATGACGATGACGACGACGATCTGGAACCTTATGACGATGATGCGGAATCCTCCGGGGATTCGTTTGACTGAGCAAAGCGGAACATAATACCAGCACCCCCTCTCCCGCGCAGGCGGGGGAGGGGGTGTTTGTCATTCTTCCTGACCGCCGGGCGCCTCGCCGCCCTCGTCGGGCTGGTTCTCCCCGGCGTCCACGTCCACGGCCCTGGTCTTGGCCACGCCGATGACCCGGCTCTCCTCCCCCAGGTGCATCATGCGGACGCCCTGGGTCACCCGGCCGTACTGGCTGATGCCGCCGCAGGTGGTGCGGATGATGGTGTCGTCGTCGGTGATGGTCAGCACATCGTCCTCAGGGTTCACGATGGCGCACCCGGCCACCAGGCCGGTTTTCGCGGTGATCTGATAGTTCTTGTTGCCGTAGCCGCCCCGGCTCTGGAGGCTGTACTCTCCCACGCCGGTACGCTTGCCGTAGCCCCGCTCCGTCACCGTCAGCAGGGCGGAGCCGTGGCCGGCCACCTCGCAGCCCACCACATAGTCGCCTTCCCGCAGCTTGATGCCCCGAACGCCCACGGCGTCCCGGCCCATGCAGCGGATGTCCTGCTCCGGGAAGCGGATGGCCATGCCGTTCCGGGTGGCCAGGATGATCTCATCCGCCCCGCCGGTCTTGCGGACGGCGATGAGGGCGTCCCCCTCCTCCAGGGTCAGGGCCTTGATGCCGGTCTTGCGGTTGGTGGACAGGGCGCTGATGGCCATGCGCTTCACCGTGCCGTTCCGGGTGGCAAAGACCAGGTATTCCTCGTCGCTGAACTCCCGGAAGTGGAGCATGGCCTCGATGCGCTCCCCCTGCTCCACCGGCAGCAGGTTGATGAGGTTCACCCCCCGGGCCGTCCGGCCCGCCTCCGGGATGCGGTACCCCTTCTGGCAGTACGCCTTCCCCTTGTCGGAGAAGAACATGATGGTGTCGTGGGTGGAGCAGGTGAACACGCTCTGGGCGTAGTCCTCCTCCCGGAAGGACTGGGCCTTGACCCCCTTGCCGCCCCGGCCCTGGGCGCGGTACTCCTTCACGGAGGTGCGCTTCAGATACCCCGCCTGGGACAGGGTAAAGACGCTCTGCTCCTCCTGAATCAGGTCCTCCACGTCGATCTCGTTCTCCACCAGCTCGATGGCGGTGCGGCGGTCGTCGCCGTATTTGTCCCTGATCTCCAGCAGCTCCTGCCGGAGGAGGCCCTTCATCTTGCCCTCGTCGCTGAGCAGCTCGTTGTACCAGGCGATTTTGGACTCCAGCTCGTCATACTCCGCCTGGAGCTTGTCATGCTCCAGACCCTGGAGCCGCTTGAGCTGCATATCCAGGATGGCCTGGGCCTGCACCTCATCCAGGGAGAAGCGGTTCATCAGGTTCTCTTTCGCGTTGTCGTAGCTCTCCCGGATGATGCGGATGACCTCGTCAATGTTGTCCTGGGCGATGAGCAGCCCTTCCAGCAGGTGGGCCCGCTCCTCCGCCTTCCTCCGGTTGTAGACGGTGCGGCGGGTCAGCACGTCCATCTGGAAGGCGATGTACTCGTCCAGCATTTCCCGCAGGGTCAGCACCTTGGGCTGCTTCTGGTTGTTCACCAGAGCCAGCATGATGACGGAGAAGTTGGATTGCAGCGCCGTCTGGTTGTACAGCCGGTTCAGCACCACCTGGGCGTTGGCGTCCTTCCGCACCTCGATGACGATGCGCATGCCCTCCCGGTCGGACTCGTCCCGGAGGCCGGAGATGCCCTCCAGCCGCTTGGCGTGGACCTGCTCGGCAATGTTCTCCACCAGCCGGGCCTTGTTCACCGCGTAGGGCAGCTCGGTGACGATGATGCGGGTGCGGCCGTTGCCGAACTCCTCAAACTCGCACTTGCCCCGGACGATGATTTTCCCCCGGCCGGTGGCGTAGGCCTGGCGGATGCCGCTGCGGCCCATAATGATGCCCCGGGTGGGGAAGTCCGGCCCCTTGATGTGCTCCATCAGGTCGGAGAGGGTGGCGTTGGGGTTATCCAGCACGCAGACCACCCCGTCGATGACCTCCCGGAGGTTGTGGGGCGGGATGTTGGTGGTCATGCCCACGGCGATGCCGGTGGAACCGTTCACCAGCAGGTTGGGGAACCGGCTGGGCAGGACACGGGGCTCCTTCCGGCTCTCGTCAAAGTTGGGGTCCCAGTCCACGGTGTCCTTGTCGATGTCCCGGAGCATTTCGTTGCAGATCTTGCTCATCCGGGCCTCGGTGTAACGGTAGGCCGCCGGGGGGTCGCCGTCCACGGAGCCGAAGTTGCCGTGGCCGTCCACCAGGCAGTACCGCATGGAGAAGTCCTGGGCCAGGCGCACCATGGCGTCATAGACGGAGGCGTCGCCGTGGGGGTGGTACCGGCCCAGCACGTCGCCCACGCAGGTGGCGGACTTCTTAAAGGGCTTGTCGCTGCCCAGCCCGTCCTCATACATGGCGTAGAGGATGCGGCGGTGGACGGGCTTCAGCCCGTCCCGGACGTCGGGGAGGGCCCGGCCCACGATGACGGACATGGCGTACTCGATGTACGCGGTTTTCATCTCGTGCTCCAGGTCGATCTCGACGATTTTCTGTTCCGGATAGAGGATGTCCTCCGGTTTGTAATCTTTGTTCTTACTCAAGATATCTTCCTCCTGCTCTGTGGGGTGCGGGGTACGCACCCGCAGGTCGATGAAATGTGTCTATCTGGGCATGATTCCTTAGATAAGGAATCAGGTATTTTTCCATTATCGGGGTAAAGTCTCCTTAGATGAGGTTCGATATAAAGGATTTGTCCGGCCTTCCCTTGCCA
>JAJQBL010000158.1:0-2610 GCA_021203325.1 Clostridiales bacterium
GTCGGATTGTGGGACCCGTCTTTGTCAGGCTGCGAAGGAAAAGTTGCAAAAAAAAGACGCTAAAACCGCAAAAATCGTTGACGAACACACAAAAAAGGGGTATACTGTTTTTTGGTGCATCAAAATCTCCTGCTTGTGAGGCTGCTATGATTCATTTGCGAAACGTCCGAAAGAAATATTTTGAGCAGGAGCAGCCCGCCCTCCGGGGCGTGACCTTCCGGATGAAGCCGGGGGAGTTTGCCTTCCTGGTGGGGCCCTCCGGCTCCGGGAAGTCCACCCTGCTGCGCATCCTCCACGGGGAGGAGGCCGCCAGCAGCGGCATCATTCTGGTCAACAACTACGATGTGACCCACCTGGACCGGCGGCAGCTGCCCTATTACCGGCGCACCGTGGGCATGGTCTATCAGGACTTTCGGCTGATCTCCGACCGCACGGTGGAGGAAAACCTCGCCTTCGCCATGCGGGTCATCGGCGCCCCGGACAAGGAGATCCGGGAACGGGTGGCGGAGGTGCTGGAGCAGTTGGAGCTGACCGGCCACAGGCACAAGTACCCCACTGAGCTCTCCGGCGGGGAGCAGCAGCGGGTGGCGGTGGCCCGGGCCATCCTGAACCATCCCGCCCTGGTGCTGGCGGACGAGCCCACCGGCAACCTGGACCCCAAGCTCAGCTATGAGGTGATGAAGCTGTTTGAGCGCATCAACGAGGACGGCACCACCGTGCTGGTGGTCACCCATGAGCAGAGCCTGGTGGATCAGTTCCACAAGCGGGTCATCCGGCTGGAGGAGGGCAAAATCATCGCGGACAAAGAGGGCGGGTCGTATCAACCATGAGAAACCTGATTTATTTTGTGCGGGAGGCGTTCCACGGCCTGCGGAGCCATGCCCTGAGCTCCTGCGCCGCCATCGGCACCATCACCGCCTGCCTGCTGCTCACCGGCATCTTCGCCCTGATGGCCGTCAATTTACAGCTGAATGTGGAGCAGGTGATGGGGGACCGGGAGTTCCTGGTCTATCTGGAGGACGATTTGACCCAGGAAGCACTTGACGCGGTGGGGGAGGCTCTGGCCGCCATGGAGGACGTGGAGGAATCCACCTTCATCTCCAGCGAGCAGGCTTTGCGGAACCAGCTGGCCAGCGACTCCATCCTCCGGGACTACTTTCAAAATGTGGACGCTAACCTGCTGCAAAACCGGTACCACGTTGTGGTGACGGATGCGGAAAAGCTGGCCGACTGCGTGGAGGCGGCGGAGGCCCTGGACGGGGTGGACCATGTTTACGCCTCCTACTCCCTGGCACAGCAGATCACCACCCTGCGGAACCGGTGCCTCACCGGGGCGGCGGTGATGGTGGTGCTGCTGGTGGCGGTGTCCGTGTTCGTTATCTCCAACGTGGTGCGGCTGGCCGTGGTCGCCCGGTCGGAGGAAATCGGCATCATGCGCATTGTGGGGGCCACCAACGGCTTTATCCGTGCCCCCTTCCTGGTGGAGGGGATGCTGATCGGGCTGATCGGCGGGCTGATTGCCTCCATCTTCACCGGGGGGCTGTATTGGCTGGTGGATCGGTCACTGACCGCCGCGGGCAGCAACAGCGTGGTCAGCTTTTACGCCCTTCGGGACATCTGGCCCGCCATCCTGCTGGCCACCTGCGGCGCGGGGCTGCTGACCGGCCTGTTCGGCACTATCCTGCCCATGCAGCGGGTGTTAAAGACGACATAAATACGAAATACGATAAGAATGGAAACGGCAGAGACAGCGCGCGCCGGGGACCCCGGCCTATGATGAGGTGACTACATAAGATGGAAACGAAACGCAGGCCCGCCGCCGGGCACGCCAGCCACACCCCTCTGATTGCACGGATTTTAGCCGTCGGTCTGGTGGTGCTCTTTCTGCTGACCCTGTTCTCCCAGGTGATGCAGTTTGCCGTTGCTGTGGAGCAGTCGGATATTGACGCGCTGAAACAGCAGCAGGCGGAGGCGGCGGAGACGCTGGAGGACTACAACGACCGGCTTGCCGCCCTCAGTGAGGAGAAGGATTCCGCCGCCAGCCGCTATGAGCTGCTGACCGGCGAGCTGGACTGCCTGAATGAGCAGATCGCCACCTCCGAGGCCCTGATTGCGGAGTACGAGGCCGAAATCGTCACCCAGCAGGAGCGTCAGGCCACGGCAGAGGCCACCATGGAGGACCTGCAGGACGACTATGTGCAGGCCGTCCGGGCCATGGAGGCCCAGGGGGTTTCCGCCTTCTGGTCGGTGCTGCTGAACGCCACCAGCCTCATTGACCTGTTCCAGAGCATGAACGACCTCCAGGCCGTCACAGACGCCCAGCTGGAGGTCATCTCCCAGATGGAGGACGCCCAGCTGGCGGCGGAGGAGGCCCAGGCTCAAATCGCCGCCCTGCTCAGCGACCAGGAGGCGGCCCAGGCCACCCTGGAAACCCAAAAGGCCGCCGTGGAGGACAGCCTGGTGGAGCTGGATGCGGCCATTGACGAGATCCTCTCCAACGAGGCCACCTATGCCGCCGAAATCTCCCTGCTGGAGAGCCGGCAGGACAGCCTGGCCGATGAAATCTTAGAACAGGAAACCGCGCTGGCGGCGCAGCAGGCCCAGGAGGCC
>JAJQBL010000158.1:2710-3792 GCA_021203325.1 Clostridiales bacterium
GAGGAAGCCGCCGCTCAGAAAGCGGCCGAAGAAGCCGCCGCACAGAAAGCTGCTGAAGAGGCCGCTGCACAGAAAGCTGCTGAAGAGGCCGCTGCACAGAAGGCCGCCGAAGAAGCCGCTGCCCAGAAAGCCGCCGAAGAAGCAGCCGCCCAGAAAGCGGCTGAGGAGGAAGCCGCAAAGGCCGCCGCCTCCAACAATGCGCTGACGGGGAGCAGCAGCTCGTCGGAGGAGAGTTCTTCTAATTCCGGTTCTTCCGGCTCCTCTAATTCTTCCAGTTCCTCCAACTCGTCCGGTTCTTCCAATTCTTCCGGTTCCTCCAACTCGTCCGGTTCTTCCAATTCTTCCGGTTCCTCCAACTCCTCCAGTTCTTCCAATTCGTCCAACTCGTCCGGTTCTTCCGGTTCTTCCAGCTCCTCCGGCGTCACCGGCAGCGATGTGGTGGCCTACGCCCTGCAATTCGTGGGGAACCCCTATGTTTGGGGCGGCACCAGCCTGACGGAGGGGTGCGACTGCTCCGGCTTCACCATGCAGGTCTATGCCCACTTCGGCTACTCCCTGCCCCACTACTCCGGCTCCCAGGCCTCCTGCGGCGTGGGCGTGTCCTACAGTGAGGCGGAGGAAGGCGACCTGATTTGCTACAGCGGCCATGTGGGCATTTACATCGGCAACGGCCAGATGGTCAGCGCCCTGGGGGAGGACTACGGCATTGTCATCAGCTCGGTGAACACCAGCCGCATTGTGGCGGTGCGCCGTATCCTGGGCTCCTGACGAACGTTCTGACAAAACACAGAACCGCTCCGTGAAGCTTGTTTCACGGAGCGGTTTTTTGACGAGCAAAGCCACGCCGCGGGGTTCCGCGGCGTGGCTGAACTTTTTTGGGGGGAATTGTTACTTGCTGGCCTTGATCGCCTTGATTTCCGCCACCAGCTGGGGCACCACGGTGAACAGGTCGCCCACGATGCCGTAATCCGCCACCTGGAAGATGGGGGCAGAGTCGTTCTTGTTGATGGCGATGATGGTCTCGGAGTCCTGCATACCGGCGGTGTGCTGGATGGCGCCGGAGATGCCCAGGGCCACATAGA
>JAJQBL010000079.1 GCA_021203325.1 Clostridiales bacterium
GCCCGGTACAGGGCGGCGAGACCCCCTTCCGTCCGGCGGAGGCCGGAGCCGATCCACCAGGCCGCCAGCAGCACCAGGGGCAGCGCCGCCAGCGGGGTCAGCACCCCCGCCGTCCCCGCCGACCCCGCGGTTTGCCCGGGGATGATGCGCACCAGTGGGGCCAGCAGGGCGCAGAAGAGCATGGTTAGGAATTGACGGTGGGTGATGGGGTGGGACATGGGGGCCTCCTTGGTTCGTGGTTCATGACTGGTGGCTGGACGTTCCTGTGGGGCAGAACTATTGGCCGCGTTAGTTGAATACGCTGCGTTTTTTCCTTCACCCGTAGGGGCGCACAGTGTGCGCCCGGCGAAGCTTTTATTTTTTTCAACCTTTATCTAAGAAAAATTTAGGTGAAATACGGTTTTTGTCGGAGAAGATTGATTAAATTCTCTATTGTAAACTTCATCTAAAGAGAAAACAGGCCGGGCGCACACTGTGCGCCCCTACTGGATGAAGAAAAGCACATCGATTCCGGTCACTGCCACTGGCCACTAGCCACTAGCATCCCCGCCGCGGCAACCCCCAGAACCGCCCACACGGCAAAGGCCCGTTTCTCCCCCGTCCGCCACAGGGCGGGCAGGTCCCACAATGCCAGCGCGGCCAGGGCCGCAAAGCCCACGAATTTCATCCGGCGTCCCCCTTCCGTCACGCGATGGTGTCATAGCTCCGCTCCAGCGTCACCTGGGCCTCCGCCTCCAGTTCCAGGGAGGCGAAGCCGCTGTTCCAACATTCATTGAATAACGCTTTTTTGCCGGGGCAGGCCATCACTGCCAGCCGCCGCAGGTGGAGGAAGTCCACCCCTTCCGACTGGGACAGGGCCAGCACCTCCTCCATCCCCTGACGGAGGTAGTCGGAGAGGGCCGCTTCCAAATCGTCCAGCAAAGCCGTCCCCTCCTGCTGCAAATTGTGGCCCTGCAGCTCTGTCAGGGCGCACTCCGCCGTCAGGGTCAGCGTCAGGCCGGTGAGCCGGTCTCCCTCCCACCGGGGAAGGATAGCGCAGTCTGCGTCTGTGAGCTTCAGGGCCGCGCCGCCGGTGTCCAGCGCCACCTCAAAGACGTCGCTCTCCCCGTTGCCGGTGATGAGGCTGGCCGCCTGGGACAGCCGCCGGTTCAGCGTCCCCGCCATGACCCCGTCCTCCAGCCAGCACAGGCCCACGGCCTGAATGTCCGGCGTCTCGCCGCTGTCGTCCAAGGCCACCAGAGGCACCAGCGCCGCGCCGTTGTCCTTCAGGTCGGACAGCAGGTGCCGCAGGGTATAGGGCCAGGCCTCTGATTTCAGGGGCAGTTCACGGGAGATGGCCTCCAGCCGGTCGGTGACGGCGCTCTGCTCCGTGGTGTAGCCCTCCATCAGCTCCCCGGCGGTGGTGCCTTGGACGATGAAGAGCTTCGTGTCCATCCGGGTGGCATAGTCCCGCTCCAGATAGTCCACGATGGGCTCCAGACTCTGCCGGGCCATGTCCTCCCCGATGAGGCACTCCTGTACATGGCTGTAGCTGACGGTACTCTCTCCGGCGGTGCGGATGGTCAGGCAGGCGTCCGCCACCGTCAGGCCCGTGGCGGTCAGCACCACCGGGGGCCGGCTCTCCCCGCCGTCCGGGTCGCTGCGGACGCCTCCGGCGGCGGTCACGTTGGTCAGCCCGCCCTCCCCGGCGTCCACCGCCAGGGTGCGCATCAGTTCGATTTGGGTGATCTCTTTCCCTTGCGGGAGGAAGTCCGACCCGCAGGCTGTCAGCAATGTTGACAGAGCGACGGCGGTCAGGAGGGTGGACAGGGTTCGGCAGGTGTTTTTCATGTTTGGTTCCTCACGATGGCGGTTGTCAGCCAGTAGGGGCGCTTTGTGCGCCCGGCTATGGTTGAGTCTGTTTCTGCGGTTGGTTTGGAGGCATCCGGCCACAAAACGAAATCGCTCCTCCTGTCTGCATAAATGACACTGTCAGGAACAATCGGCTTCACCTTTGAACACTTTTTCCAAGGCGAAAACAGGCGGGCGAACACTGTTCGCCCCTACTGGTCAAGGGGACACCCAGCGGCTTCAACCGCCACAGCTAACAGCTGCTACCCCTGCTTCCTCACATTATCCACCGGCAGCACCGTGTCCCGCAGCTTCTCCTCCGGGGCGGGACCCCGCACCACCGTCCGCAGGGCCTCCGCCGTCCCCGCCGTGAAGGGGGCCAGGTAGGGGCAGCCCAGGGTCTCCACCCCCGCCAGGTGGAGCACCAGCACCGCCAGGGCCAGATTCAGCCCGAAGAGCCCCGCCGCCGACGCCGCCACCGCCAGCAGGAACCGCCACACCCGCAGGGCGTTGGACAGGTCCTGATTGGGGATGGTGAAGCCGGTGATGCCCGCCGCCGCCACCACGATGATGACCACCGGGGACAAAATCTTCGCGTCCACCGCCGCCTGACCCACCACCAGCCCGCCGATGATGGAGACGGTCTGTCCGATGGTCTTGGGTAGCCGCTGCCCCGCCTCCTGCAAAATCTCGAAGGCCAGCAGCAGCCCCAGCACCTCAAACTGGGTGGCAAAGGGTACATCCTGCTTGGCGGCGATGATGGACTGGGCCAGCTGGGTGGGAATCATCTCAAAGTGAAAGCCGGTGACGGCGATATAGAACCCCGGCAGCAGCACGGTGATACCGGCGCACAGGTACCGCAGCACCAGCAGGCAGCTGGCCGCCAGAAAGTGCCAGCTCCTGTCCTGGGGGGCCCGGAGGAAGTCGGCAATGCAGCAGGGCAGCACGCACCCCAGGGGGATGCCGTCCGCCAGCACCGCAATGCGGCCGTTCAGCAGCTCCCGGCACAGCCGGTCGGGCCGCTCCGTGAAAATTGTCCGGGGGAACACCGTCCGCCTTGGGCCGATGAGGTATTCCTCCAAGTCGGCGGTGGTCAGCAGGGCGTCGATGTCCATGGCGTCCAGGGCGGCCTCCACCTGGCCCACCAGGGCCTGGTCGGTGATGCCCTCCATCCACAGCACGTCCACCGGGGTGCCGCTGCGGCGGCCCACGGTCTTTTCCGTCACACGGAGGGCGGGGGAGCGCATCCGGCGGCGGAGGAGGGAGGTGTTGGTCCGCAGGCTCTCCACAAAGGCGTCCTTGGCCCCCTTCACCTCCGTCTCGTTCTCCGGCAGCTCCACCCCCCCCGCTTCTCCTCGGTCTGGACGGAGCAGGTGATGGCCTTCCCGTTGGGGAGGAACACCGCCGCCGCCCCGTCGATGACCGCCTCCACCACGTCGGTAAGGCGCTGCCGTTCCTCCGCGTCCAGATTCCAGACGCCCCCCAGCAGAAGCTGCTCCGCCTCGTCCCCGGTGACGGGCTGTGGGGCGGAGACGATGGGGCGAATCACATAGTCGTTCAGCCGCTCGCTCTTCACCATGCCGTCCACCCAGGCCAGGCGGAGGGTCTGGGCGGTGCCGGTGAGCTGCACCTCCTTCGTGGCGAAGTCGGCGCAGCCCTGAAAGGCGGCAGTCAGCCCCGCCCAGGTGGCGGGGGCGTCCGGCGTCTCCGCCGGGTGGCGGGGCACCGGCTGGTGGTCGGGCCAGTGGAACAGGGACATGGGGGTTCCTTCTCTCTTTGTCTTGCTGATTGTCTTGCTGAGGGTAGTTTGGGCGGGACGGGGGATTTTATGCGGGGAGGATGTCGGGATTTTTGGATATGTTTTCTCCTGAATAAGCGCAGCGTTCTTTCCCGACCTCAGGGCAAGAAAACTGTGGGAATCAT
>JAJQBL010000151.1 GCA_021203325.1 Clostridiales bacterium
GTGACCATCCCCGACACCGTCACCACCATTGGCGACTATGCGTTCTATGACTGCACGGGGCTGACTGCCCTGGCCATCCCGGCCAGCGTCACCGCCATCGGCTACGAGGCGTTCTATGGCTGCGAGAACCTGACCGATGTGTACTATGCCGGGTCCGCGGAGGACTGGGCGGCCATCGACATCGACAGCGACAACGAGTGCCTGACCGACGCCAACCTTCACTTCTGCACCGTCACCGTCATCGAGCCCACCTGCACGAAGGACGGCTCCGCCACCTACACCTGCGCTGAGGACGGCGACAGCTACGCTGTGGTCATCCCCGCCGCCGGCCACCACTACGAAAACGGCGTCTGCACCGTCTGCGGCGCGAAGGAACCGGGCGCGGGCGGCTCCGGCTGGCACAGCCTGGACAAGCTGTCCCACATCCTGCCCAACATGATGGAGCGCTTCTTCACGATGCTGAACGGCCTGTTTGCAAGATTCTGGTGCATCAATCCGTGATTTGACCCAGGGGCCGTGAAAAAGCCCTGACAAAAGAGGCTTCCGGCACACAGCTGTGTACCGGAAGCCTTCTTTTTGATGAAAAACAATGGCAGGGCCGATTGTGAACCGAAACAGGAAATCAGGACGTTTCCGCAGCCTGTTGAACATAGCGTAAGCGAAGGAAAGAAACGGGAGATTTAAGCACTGAATATGAGGTCACTCACGGGCGGAGGAGGAAAAAACCCCCGGAAAATACCGAATCATCGGAACTTTCCAAGGGCTTCTTTGGCAGCGGGAGAAGGATTCGAACCCTCACATACAGAGTCAGAGTCTGCTGTGCTACCCTTACACAATCCCGCTATCTCTGTGAGCTGTGCCTCACAAGTAGCTATTATACACACCCTTCCCCCTGTTGTCAAGCGTTTTTTTTTCGGATTTTCTCAGAAAATGGAATTTTTTCAGTTTGCGTAAAGTACCGAATGGTACAGAAGGGGAGAGGCCCTAACCGGCGGCAGGGGAGAAGTGTTGCCATGCGGCAGGGGAGAGACACTGCCGAAGGCAAAAAATATTCACACCAAATCTGGTGTGAATATTTTCAGTGGAGGCACCACCCAGAATCGAACTGGGGATAAAGGTTTTGCAGACCTCTGCCTTACCTCTTGGCTATGGTGCCACAGAACAGGGGGAATACCCTGCGATATGAAAACAGCCAAAAGCTGTAGTTTTTGGAGCGGAAGACGAGGCTCGAACTCGCTCCCTGCCCCGGAAAAGCAGGCTTTTCCGGGTACCGGGCACCTCTGATTGCAAAAATCCGCGCGACACGCGGATTTTGGTGGAGGTAGCGATTGCTCCCTCACAGCCGCGCGGTTTGCAACAGGGTATTGCTTCTTTTGGAGCGGAAGACGAGGCTCGAACTCGCTACCTCCACCTTGGCAAGGTGGCGCTCTACCAGATGAGCTACTCCCGCAAATGGTGCCTCCGATCGGAATCGAACCAATGACACGGGGATTTTCAGTCCCCTGCTCTACCAACTGAGCTACAGAGGCATATCCATGCCGCTCGGCATGGAAAAATGGCGACCCGGAACAGGCTCGAACTGTCGACCTCCAGCGTGACAGGCTGGCGTTCTAACCAACTGAACTACCGGGCCATTCAAAAAAGCTGAGACAAATGGTGGGAACAATAGGACTCGAACCTATGACCCCCTGCTTGTAAGGCAGGTGCTCTAACCAGCTGAGCTATGCTCCCATGCCAGCCGTTTGTCAGGTTCGCGTTGGCGTCCTGCACTCAGCAAGGATTATTATACCCATTCTCCCGCCGTTTGTCAACTGCTTTTTTTGAAAACTTTTCCGGGGGCCGTTTAAATCTGGCTGGCCAGCTGCCGCAGCTCGTCCCCGGAAAAGGCGTACGCCTTCCCGCAGAACTGACAGCTCAGGGTGCAGCCGCCCTGCTCCCGGACGATGTCCTCCAGTTCCTGCCGGCCCAGGCTGATGAGGGCCCGGGACACCCGCTCCCGGCTGCAATCGCAGCGGTAGGCCACGGGAACCGTCTCCAGCACCTCCACCTCGAACTCGGACAGAATCTCCTGCACCAGGGCCAGGGGGGTGACGCCCCGGGCGAAGTGCTCCGTCACATAGCCGATTTTGCGGACGCCCCGCTCCACCTTGTCAATGACGGCGTCGTCCGCGCCGGGGAGGAGCTGAATCAGATAGCCTCCCGCCGCCCGGACGGACAGGTCGGTGTCCACCAGCACCCCCAATGCACAGGCTGTGGGAAACTGCTCGCTGGTGGCAAAGTAGGCGGTCAGGTCCTCGGCAATCTCCCCGCTGACCAGGGGCACCTGGCCCACATAGGGCTCCCGCATCCCCAGGTCCTTGATGACGGTCAGGGTGCCGTCCCGGCCCACGGCGCCCCCCACATCCAGCTTTTGCAGGTCGTTCAGGGGCAGCATCACCTTTGGATTCTGGACATAGCCCCGCACGTCGCCGCTGGCCTCCGCCACGCAGGTGATGGTCCCCAGAGGGCCGCCGCCCCTGAACTGGAGGGTGACGGAGTTGTCCTCCCCCTTGAGCTGGTTGCCCATCATGGAGGCCCCCATCAGCGCCCGGCCCAGGGCCGCCGTGGCCACCGGGGTGGTGCCGTGGATTTGCCGGGCCTGCTCCACCATCTCCCGTCCGGTGATGGCGGAGGCCATCACAGCCCCGCCAGAGGTGATGACCCTTACAATTTCATCTGCCATAGTCCTGTCCTCCTGAGACGCAGCCTTCCGCTGCGAAATACTGCCGGGTCTGCTCCGCGTTGCGGAGCACCTCGGCGGTCAGCGCTTCCACGCTGTCAAAGCGCCGCTCCCCCCGCAGATGGCGGAAAAACTCCATCCGCACCCGCTTGCCGTACAGATTGCCGTGGAAGTCCAGAATATAACCCTCCACCGTGACGGTGCCGGAGCTGTCCACCGTGGGGCGGACGCCCACATTGGTGACGGCGATCTGAGCGGTGGCGTCGTCGTCCGCGTCCAGATAGACTTTGGTGGTGTACACCCCGTGGGCAGGCACCGCCACCTCCGGCGGAATGGTCAGGTTCACCGTGGGGAAGCCCAGCCGGGAACCCAGGTGCTTGCCGGGGTTCACGGTCTGAATCAGGGTGTGAGGGTGGCCCAGGCAGCGGTTGGCCTCCTCCATGCGGCCCTCCGCCAGCAGCTGGCGGATCACCGTGGAGTGGACCTGCACCCCGTCCACCGACACCATGTCCACGATCTCACAGCCCACGCCCAGCTCTGCGCAGGCGTCCCGGAGCCGCCGGGCGTCCCCGGCCCCCCGGTCGCCAAAGCGAAAGTCCCTGCCGCAGACCACATAGGCCGCCCCCAGGGTGCCGATCAGGTAATCCGTCACAAAGCTGCGCCAGGGCATATGCATCATGGCCTCGTCAAAGTGGGCCAGAATCACCTCGTCGATTTGGTAGTAGTGCTGCATCAGCCACACCCGGTCCTCCGTGGTGTTGATCATGGGCACCGCCTTCCCACTGACCAGGGTGCCGGGATGGGCGTCAAAGCTCATGACGGCGGCGGGGAGGCCCAGCTTCTCCGCCTTCCGCTTCACCGCCCGCAGCAGCGCCCCGTGGCCCAGGTGTACGCCGTCAAAAAAGCCCAGGGCGATCACCCGTTGTCTCTTACTCAAAAAGTTCACCTCATCTATAGCAATCATCAAAAATGCTGTCAGTAGTTTGACGCATGGAACCATCCCT
>JAJQBL010000045.1:0-14321 GCA_021203325.1 Clostridiales bacterium
TCCTCCAATATTCACCACCTCCTCGTGGGGACTTCCGATTTGCATCAGGCACATGATGAAAACACCACATACCGCGCCTGCAAGAAAAGTAATAAATCCGGCAAGGACGCTCATCACAGGGCATCCTGTTCCGGCGCTGTCTTTGCTTTGTCGGTGACAGCTTTCTCCGCAGCTTTTTCCCGTTTCTTCATGGCTTCATCATCAATGGGGATGGCCATAATACTGCGGCCAAGGCGGATAAACGCCTCCGGCTGATGGAACAGCTTTTCAAACTGCTCGGCGTGTTCCGGGGACAGAGAACCGAAGTCGTCCTCTGTCAGCCCGACCACCAGAAAGTTACCGGCCAGGATGTCATAGGTCTGGCCGTCCTCATCGCGGAGGGCGTGGTTGAGGGGAAGACCGTTCAGCTTGCCTTCCTCATTGCAGATGATGCAGACCGGCTCCTCGAAGGGATATGTCGCCTGGATATAGCCGCCAACGGCATCCTGCATGGCCTCCAATGTGTTATCCATCTGGATGAGCTGCGGATATTTCTCCGGCTCCACCAGTAGGACGGAAATCTGCTCCTTTTGCAGAGATCGTTCCTCCGTTGTGGCGAAGTCCGCATGGGAGAAATCATCCGCATCCAGCACATAGAGCGAATCGTTCCAGCCCTGTTCTACAAGCTCCTCGGCTTCCTCGCGGCTGTCAGCCTGAACGGTGACGGTTTTCTCCAGCGTCTCCGTGATTGTCACATCGTACTCTTTCATGGGCGGCACCTCAGTCAATGGAAATGGCAGCGAACTTCCTGCCTTTCTCCGTGAGCGTGACAGTGCGGCTCTCCACCACAAGGCGCACCGCATAGATTTCCTGTGCGGTCATGCTGATTTCTTCGCCATCTTCATTCACGTCATAGAACAGGATGGGACCAGCCACATACCGCTTGCCGCCGACCTTCCGAACATCCTTCTCGTCATAGCTCATGACGACACAGGTGTCTGCCGGTGCGCCGGTGATAACATCGTCTTCACCAAAGCAGCGAAGGATGGAATACGCTTCATCGACATCGACCACCTTGATGGGCTGGCCGGGGATTGCGGCGACCATGATAACCGGCTCGTCGTCCTCATCGGCATCCTCACAGATGCAGCGGAGCATCTCCAGAGCGCCATCCAGAACGGAGTGAAGCCCCTCCAGGAACGCATCCGTTCCGGTCTTTTCATTCAGGGAATTGGGGATACAGTCATTTGCAATACAACAATAATTCATAAACAAAACTCTCCTTATAGTCTGAGGACAAAACAAAAAAAGGCGGCCATCCTGGCACCCCAAAATATCAGAGTGCGGATGACCGCCTTATGATCTGTCCGTGTTCATATAGTTACCTCGATTGATTGCGCTGCCGGCTTTTCTGCCACTGATCCAGCAGCCGGATAATGGTGTCCTCCATCTGCTTCGGCGTGTAGGATTTGGGGAAATACTTCCGCAGAAGCTCCGTGGGCAACGTCACGGTGGGAGCCAGTTCTTCCTTCTTCACCTCATCCATCAAAATCTCCATCGCCTCCGGCGTACACTGTTTCAGCTGGCTGAGTTTTTTCAGGCGCTGCGCCTGGGAAAGAGAAGGGGTAGCCTGGGCATAGTCCATGGCTTCAAGAAGGTGTGACTGCTCATCGCGCGTCAGGTAGGAAAGCTCCACAGCGGGATTGAACGCGATTTTCTTCTCGTCCACCATGTCCATCAGCTCCGGGATAAGGTTGGTCAGACGGATATAGCGCTGCACCTGGGTTTTGCTTGTGCCTGCGTCCTCTGCAACTGCGGTCACACTTTTTAAGCTGTCCGCTGACTTGTGACCAACTTGGTCACAACTGAGAGAGGAACGCTGTCCCTGGTGCTTGATCGCGTCCATCTTCATCTTGTACGCCCATGCCCGTTCGCTGGGGAGGATGGTTTCTCTTTGCAGATTGGAATCGACCATCGCGATGATTGCTTCATCATCGTCCATTTCCCGGACAATGACCGGCAGAGTTTCCAGCCCGACCTGTTCCGCCGCATGGCAGCGCCGGTGGCCGGAAATGATCTCATAGCCACCATCCGGGTCAGGTCGCACCAGCAACGGAGAAATCACACCAAACTGTGAAATGCTTTCCACTGTCCTGGTCATGGCCTCATCATCCACCACACGGAAGGGATGTCCCTCAAACGGGTGCGGTTCAAAGATTGGAATCTGCTGAACCTGTTCCTGCATGGGTGGTGTTTCGTCATTCTTCGACATTTTTCACCTCCAATCACCTGCCATAGAGCAGGTCTTTGACGAGCGTCTGCTTATCGCGCCCGATTTCTGTGCGCCGGTCTGTCCCTCGCACCTGAACCGGCGTACACAGTTCCAGCACCCGGCTGTAGATACGGGCGTGGGCCACATCCTCGGCGTTGCGAATCTGGTTGATGGTCAGGTTGGTCGTGACGATCAGCGGCTTGTTGGATTTGTACCGTTCGTCCACGACAGCGTAAACCTGTTCCAGTGCGTATTCGGTGCTGCGCTCAATCCCAAGATCGTCGATGATAAGCAGGTCAAAAGACGAAAAAGAAGCGATATACTGATACCGCTGTTCCGAGTACATCCCGCCCATCTGATTCAATATCTTAGAAAAGTTCGTCATCAGAACCGGGACGCCGCTTTCCAGCAGAGCGTTGGCGATGCAAGCGGCAACATACGATTTTCCTGTTCCGACATCGCCCCAAAGCAGCAGGCCGAGATTATTCGCCTTCGCCTCTGACCAGTTCGCTACATATCGTCTGGCCATCTGGATGCTGGGGTTGTCCTCGGCATTGGCAAAAGTCCAGTTGTACAGAGCCTTTTCCTGAATGCCATTGACCTTCAGGCTGTGAATCCGGTTACGACGCTCCATCTCTGCCATCCGGCGCTCGGTCGCTTCCTGTTCTTCCTTCCGGCACTTACAGATGCAAGGGACAATGTGAGTAGCGGAGCCGACCTTCACCCGGCATTGCACGGGAGTCTTACACTTGCTGCAATAGAGCAGACCATCATCACCCATATACTCGTTTTCACCGGGTTCCGTGCATTGAGGGAAGCGGGTAAGGAAATCATCAAAGATACTCATAGACTGTCTCCCTCCGCACAGGTGTAGTTGCTGTGACTGTAAGAAGCCGTTTTCGGTTTGTCGCGCCGCGCCCAGCTACGCAGGGCAGCAAGGTGATTCTTGTAATGCTTCCCGGAAGAAGCGATATACTCGGACAATCGCTCCAGGCGCTCCTGCCAGTCAGAAGGAAACTCAGCTTTGAGCTTCGCCAGCTCCTCATCTGTCAGCAAGACATTCTGATAGGCTCCGTATTTGTGGCGGGCGTCTTTCTCTTTCAGTTCATTGATCTGTTCAGTATTTGTTCTATTAGTTATTATTCGTGGGTCGAAATCCACCGGTGGGGAATCCACTGACGGACTTACCGCTGACGGATTTTCGGTCAACGGTAAACCATCCGACGGTGCTTTATGTGGCATCTCGTAAATGGTGTACTCTACCGTAGACAGCCTGCCGTTTTTATCCCGGAGCTGCTTGCGGTGAACATATCCGCATTTCTCAAGCTCCCACAAAGCTGATTCCACAGCGGCCTTTCCGTCCTTGTTGATTGCCACCAGCCCGGCAACACTGTAATGCCATGAATCGGGCAAGCTCAAAAAAACGGAGAGCAGCCCTTTGGCTTTCAGGGACAGGTTGTTATCGCGGAGATGGTAATTGCTCATGGTGGTGTAGTTGCTGTTTCTTTCGACTCGAAATACTGCCATCTTTGACCTCCTTTCGGTGACGGCACATCATCACTTCCGATATGCTTTGGACTTTTGCCTCCGTTGCCGGAAACAAAAATAGAGCGGCAACCCATCTGCCGGAACCGAAGTCCCAACAGCGGATTGCCGCTCTATGTTCATGAGAATATTCAATTATTGCGGGGCATTTTTTCTTAGGAACTGGAACATACAACTTTTTGATTAGCAGGGGATTTTGCTGGATTTTTGCTCTGATTAGCAGGAAGGCCATTTTGATTAGCAAAAATGGGCGTTTTTCTGCTAACGATTAGCAAGGAATTTTGCCAAAAGGCAACTGTTCGCTTTTCCTCTGGTATGCAGAATTATATTTTAGCAGAGAAGACAGAGAAATCGGTCTGCAAGGCGATTTGGACATAAGAAAAGCCGAAAGTCCTTGAAAATAAAGACTTTCGGCGTTTTAATCTGGCGTCCCCGCCCGGACTCGAACCGGGGGCCTCGGGCTTAGGAGGCTCGCGCTCTATCCAACTGAGCTACGGAGACGTATGAAATTTTTGTTGCAGGCGAATCCTGCTTTGAACCATTGTCCTAAAAGAGCTTTTCACGAGGCGAGCGTTGCTACGTAACCTTAGGAGGCGGTCGCTCTATCCAACTGAGCTACGCAGACGTATGAAATTTATGAGACGTATTCCCAGCAAAGTGTCCGCTTTGCGCTGCCTGAGCGCTCACACCGTCCATGTGCCAAATTCAAAACGTTCGGCTTCCACACCGCCGTTTCACGAACATATGTATTTTAACGGAAAAAGTGGGGTTTGTCAATACCCGGGAAACCCAATCCACGGAAATCAATCCCCCCCCATTCGCCGGTGAATTTGCCCGCTGCTCAAAAACGCCCCTCTTGACATGTATGATATAATGAACGGGAAGAAGTTCTTCGCCCCCCTAAAAATAAAAAATACTAAAGGAGCGTATCAACATGAAACTGGAAGGCAAATCCATCGTTGTCACCGGCGCATCCTCCGGCATTGGCAAAGCCATTGTGGAGCTGTTCGCCCAGGAAGGCGCCAACGTCATCGCAGTGGCCCGCCGGAAGGAGCGGCTGGAGGCCCTGGCTGCGGCTGCGGAAGGTTATCCGGGCAAGGTCGTTCCCTGCCCCGGCGACGTGTCCAAAGAAGAAGACGTCAACGCCGCCATTGACAAGGCGGTTGCGGAGTTCGGCAGGCTGGATATTCTGGTGAACAACGCCGGTATCATGGACGACATGGGCCCCATCGGTGACGTCACCAACGAGAAGATGGAGCAGATTTTTGCCGTCAACGTCTATGGCCCCATGTACGCCATGCGCAAGGCCGTTCAGGTGTTCCTGGCCCAGGGCAATGGCGGGAACATCATCAACGTCACCTCCCTCGGCGGTTTGCGCACCTGCGCAGGCGCAATTTACTGCGCCTCCAAGGCGGCTATGATCTCCCTGACGAAAAACACCGCCTTTATGTATATCCCCGACGGAATCCGCTGCAACGCCATCGCCCCCGGCGGCGTCAAAACCGAAATTGGCACTTCCATGGGTATGCCCAACATGAACGGCTACGGGCGGGTGAAGTGCGTGCTGGCCTCCTCCCCCGAATCCGGCGCTCCGGAGCAGCTGGCCTCGACTGCCCTGTTCCTTGCCAGCGATGACTCCAGCTACGTCAACGGCGACGTGCTGGTGGTGGACGGCGGCTGGAATGCCGGCTGATTTGCCTTCCTGACCCCATGAACCCCGCCCCTGCTGAGGCTGTTCGGCAGAGGCGGGGCTTTTCTGTAAAGGGGCATAGTTCACGGCGTGTCTCTGTTCCCGGTTTTTCTGCAAAAGTCTTTACAAGTTCCTGCAAAAATGCTATGATTTCCGTAGCGCAGAGTCAATGGCAGTTTGGCCTTCCGCAGGACAATCTGCGCAATATTTTGCACATCACCAGCCGCCGAAGGGAGGGGCCCTCATGCCGCCAGGAAAAAAGATCCCCCGCAATCTCCATGAGAATCACCGCAGCCGTATGTGGGAGCGGTTCCGGCAGACCGGCGCAGTCGGGTTCAGCAGCCATCAGCTGCTGGAAATGCTGCTGTTTTTCAGCATTCCCCGCCGCGACACCAACCCCCTGGCCCACCAGCTCATGTATCGGTTCGGTACGCTGTCGGAGGTGCTCCACGCCCAAAGCGAAACCCTGCAGGAGGTGCCGGGCGTGGGCCCCAGCACCGCCAGCCTCATCGCCCTGCTGCCGGAGCTGGAGGTCTATTATTGGCAGAAGCCCCGCTATGCCCAGCCCCAGCTGAAGGAACACAGGCAGGTTTTGGCCTACCTTTCCAAACTCATGGAAACAGCCACAGTGAATGAGCGCTATCTGGTGCTGCTGGATGGCCATTACTATGTGCAGGACTGTCTGCTGCTCTCGGAAACCGGCTTTGCCTGGGATAACAGCTTTTTCCCCAGCATTGTCCATGCCATCCGGCAGGGTGAAACGACCTTTGCAATTCTTTCCGGATACAACAGGGACGGTTCCCCCGTTCCCAATATGAACGACCAGATGGCCATCAAACGAATTACCCGCCTGTTAACCGCCATGGACGTTCGTCTGCTGGACTATGTTGGCTTCAATCAGACCCAGCATTTCTCCATGCGCCGCGCCAAGATGATGTGAAGCATGGTTGTTTCCCTTTTGTTCTGTTATTTCTGATCCAAACTGCTTCCCCATACGGCGAGTTCTGTCAGGATGGGTATCAGGGAACGAACCGAGTCGGTGATCTCATACTCCACCCGAATTGGAACCTCCAGATACTCTGTCCGTTTCACAAGCCCGTCCTCCTCCAGCTCCTTCAGTGATTTGGCAAGCATGGTGTTGGAGATTCCATTCATTTTTCGCTTGAGGTCATTATAGCGGGTCGCCCCGTCATGGGACAGGGAGCACAGAATGGACATCTTCCACCTTCCGCCGATGGCACTCATGGCTCGCTGCAAAGGACAGGCCGCCGTACACGGGCAAATATGTTCGTTCGCCATTTCACGTTCCCCCACCTGATACGTTTTTTCTTACCTGCTCCACAAAAACTGCGTAGTTGACTTAAGCGGATTCCGTGGCTATAATCATATTATAGCAGGCAGCAAATTAAGAGTAAAGCATTTTTTGAGAGCAAGCAGGAAAGCACTGCTGATGTGGAGCGGCTGCCTGCCTCCCGAACGGACGACCGAGCCAGGATGATTCGGCAATCAAAAAGCCGTTCGCGGCAGCAATGATGGAAGGGGCGCATACATGATGGCTGAGCAGCAATTTGATTTGGCAACCTATCTGACGGACGGGGTGGAGAACATCGTCAAAGGCGCTGTCAGAGCGACCTTGAAAGACCCGAAAGAGAGCGCTTTTATGGCGCGGTACGCGCTGGCCAGCCGGGACGCCTCCAGGAAACGGGCTGCGCTGGAGGCGCAGGGAGAGCATATCCCGCCGTTTTTGATTGCCAGCATTACCAGCAGCTGCAATCTGCACTGTGCGGGCTGCTATGCAAGGGAGAATCACATCTGCTCGGATGAAGCGGCCTTTGCCCAGCTCTCCGCAGAGGAGTGGGCGGCCATTTTTCGGGAGGCAAAAGACCTTGGGGTCGGCTTTATCCTTCTGGCAGGCGGGGAACCCATGATGCGCCGGGATGTTCTGCAAAAGGCGGCGGAACTTCCGGAGATTTTGTTCCCGGTTTTCACCAACGGAACCCTGATGACCGACCGCTATCTCCAGCTTTTCGATCAGGCCCGGAATCTGGTTCCGATTTTCAGCATTGAGGGCGACGCTCAGAAAACCGATGAACGCCGGGGCGCCGGCATCTATCAGAGCCTGATTCGGGCGATGGACAGGATGAAAGAAAACCATCTGATGTTCGGTGCGTCGGTCACGGTGACGACAGCCAACCTGAGGGAAGTCGTTTCGGATGCATTTCTCTCCGTTTTGCAGGAGCGCGGCTGTAAGGTCGTGATTTATGTGGAGTTTGTCCCCGTCACATCGGACAGCAGCGAACTGGCTCCCCAGGAGGCGGAGCGGGAATTTTTGAACGAAAAACTCGCCTCGCTGCGGGAGCGGTACCCCGAAATGCTGTTTATTTCCTTCCCCGGGGATGAGAAAAGCTCCGGCGGCTGTCTGGCTGCGGGGCGTGGGTTCTTCCACATCAATTCCCACGGCGGTGCGGAGCCCTGCCCCTTCTCGCCCTATTCCGACATCAATGTGCGGGATACCTCCGTCCGGGAAGCGCTGCATTCCAGGCTGTTTACCGCATTGCAGAGCGGGGACGTGCTGATGGAGGACCATGCGGGCGGCTGCGTTCTGTTTGAACGGAAAGACCGCGTGGAGGCGCTCATGGCTGCTGAATGACAGCGACGCCTGCTTCCCGTACTGTCGTGATAGGACCTTATGAAAAACAAACAAATAGAATTTTGACGCTGTTCGAATTTTCGGCAAGCGGAATCACAGGACCCGGCGGAATTTCCCGCCGGGTCCTTTTTATAAATAATCGCTGAAAAAATGACATATCACTGGATTCCCGCAAAGTCTTATGCTATAATAGTAGAGAAAACAGCGGCCGGAGTACGCCATGGAACGGCAACCTGAACACCGAAGGGCCGGCCGATGTATGGAGGGTGGATTATGAGCAAGCAGTACACATACCCATTATACCGCCTGGCGGACGAGTTCCAGCTGGAGGTGCTGCACCGGGGGTCGGGCTATGACAAGCAGAAGGTGCGCTCCGTCAGCGTCAACCGTCCCGGCCTCTCCCTGGTGGGATTCTATGACTACTTTGACGACAACCGCATCCAGCTGATGGGGAACATGGAGTATACCTATCTGGCCCTGATGTCCCACAAGGAGCGGCTGAAATGCTTTGAGGATCTGCTGTCCCACCCGATTCCCGCCCTGATCATCGCCAGGAGCATGGAGCCGTTCCCGGAGTGCCTGGAGGCGGCGGAGCGGTATGACCGGAACGTGCTGCGCACCAGTCAGGAGACCGGGGAGTTCATGTCCAACCTGACCTCCGCCCTGCGCACCTACCTGTCCCCCCGCATCACCCGACACGGCGTGCTGGTGGAGGTGTACGGCGAAGGTGTGCTGCTGATGGGCGAGTCCGGCGTGGGCAAGAGCGAGGCGGCCATTGAGCTGATCAAGCGGGGGCACCGGCTAATCGCGGATGACGCGGTGGAGATTCGCCGGGTGCGCTCCAACCAGCTGGTGGGCTCCGCGCCGGAGCTGATCCGCTACTATATGGAGATACGGGGCATCGGCGTCATCGATGTGCGCCAGCTCTTCGGCATGTCCGCCGTCAAGGACTCGCAGGAGATCAACCTCATCATCAATCTGGAAAACTGGCGGGAGGGCATCCTCTATGACCGGCTGGGGCTGGAAGATTTCCGCACCAGCATCCTGGATGTGGAGGTGCCCACCCTGACCATCCCCATCAAGCCGGGGCGGAACCTGTCGGTCATCATTGAGGTGGCGGCGCTGAATAACCGCCACAAGAAGATGGGCTACAACGCCGCCCAGGAGTTTACCGACCGCATTAACGAGCATTTTGACCGCCAGATGGCCATGGACGAGGATGATGTGCCGGGATGATTTTTGCCCGGAAAAGGAGCCGGAATGAAGGAACGCTTTATCGTATTTGAACAGGTGACAAAGGAATATCACTCCGGCGAGGTGACGGTGACGGCGCTGAAGGATGTCAGCTTCACCATCGCCCAGGGGGAGATCTGCGTCATCGTGGGGGAATCCGGCGCGGGAAAAACCACCCTTTTAAACATTCTGGGGGGCATGGACAGCCTGACCCGGGGCAGAGTGCTGGTGGACGGGGCGGAGGTGTCCGCCTACCGGAAGCGCCAGCTGACGGACTACCGCCGCCGGGATGTGGGCTTTGTGTTCCAGTTCTACAACCTGATTCCCAACCTGACCGCCCTGGAGAACGTGGAGATCGCCGCCCAGCTCTGCCGGGACGCCCTGGACCCGGAGGAGGTGCTCCGGGGCGTGGGCCTGGGGGAGCGGCTGGGGAACTTCCCCGCCCAGCTCTCCGGCGGCGAACAGCAGCGGGTGGCCATTGCCAGGGCGCTGGCGAAGAACCCCAAGCTGCTGCTGTGTGACGAACCCACCGGCGCACTGGACTACCAGACCGGCAAGGCCATCCTGAAGCTGCTCCAGGACACCAGCCGGAAAAGCGGCATGACCGTGGTGATTATCACCCACAACAAGGCCCTCTGCGCCATGGCGGACCGGGTCATCCGGGTAAAGAGCGGCACCATTTCCTCCGTGGAGCAAAACGCCCACGCCACACCCATAGAACAGATTGAATGGTGAGGAAAAAGCATTGATCAGAAAAACCCTGCTGCGAACCATCAAGGCTACTTTTGGCCGTTATATTGCCATCCTCGCCATCATTGCTCTGGGGGTGGGCTTCTTCACGGGGCTGAAAAGCGCCGAGCCTGCCATGCGGAACACGGCGGAGGATTATCTGGAGGAGCTGAAATTTTACGATTTTCAGCTTCTTTCCACTTTGGGTCTGACAGAGGAGGACGTGGACGCCTTTGCCGCCCTGGAGGGGGTCACGGCGGCGGAGGGCGGCTACAGCATGGACGCCCTGGCCCAGGTGGAGGGACGGGAGGACACGCTGGTGCTGGAATTCCTGTCCCTGACGGAGGAGACTGACCTGACGGAGCTGACAGCGGGGCGGATGCCGGAATCTGCGGACGAATGCGTGGCGGACGCGGAAGCCTTCATGGAGGAGGACATCGGAAAGACCGTCACCGTCTCCGCCTCCAACGATGAGGACACGCTGGACACCTTCGCCGTGACGGAGTTCACCATCGTGGGGCTGGTGCAGTCCCCCCGTTACATCCGGTCGGAGCGGGGCAGCACCTCACTGGGCAGCGGCACCCTGACCGGGTTTGTCTGTCTGCCGGAGGGTGCATTTTCCTCGGAGGTATACCACGAAATTTTGCTGTGCTGTGATTTGCCCGGCGGCCTCTACTCCGAAGAATATGAGGCAGCCCGGGACGAGATAGCGGAAACCATTGAAGCCCTGCTGGAGGAGCGGGGCCTGCTGCGCTATACGGAGCTTCGGACGGAAGCCGAGGCGGAGCTGGCGGACGCCCGGCAGGAGCTGGACGACGGCTGGGCGGAGTACGAGGACGGCAAAACGGAGCTGGCAGACGCCGCCCAGGAGCTGGCGGACGCCCGGCAGGAGCTGGACGACGGCTGGGCGGAGTACGAGGACGGCAAAGCGGAGGCCGAGGCGGAGCTGGCCGACGCCGCCCAGGAGCTGGCGGATGCCAGGCAGGAATTGGACGATGGCTGGGCGGAGTACGAAACCGGCAAGGCGGAGGCCGAGGCGGAGCTGACCGACGCCGCGGCGCAGCTTGCCGATGCCCGGCAGGAGCTGGACGACGGCTGGGCGGAGTACGAAGCGGGCAAGGCGGAAGCGGAGCAGGCGCTGGCCGACGCGGAGGCCCAGCTCGCCGCCGCAGAGCAGGAAATCGCGGACGGACTGGCGGAGGTGGAGGCCGGTGAGGCCCAAATCGCCGCAGCCCAGGCTGCCCTGGACGAGAGCAGTGCGGAGCTGGCCGATACCCGCCAGACGCTGGAGGACAGCGAGGCCCAGCTCACCGCCGCCCGTCAGCAGCTGGAGGAAGGGAAAGCCGAACTGGAGGCGCAGGCGGAGCTGCTGGCGGAGCAGGAGGCGCAGTTCGCCCAGGAAAAGGCCGACACCCTGGCGCCGCTGGAACAGGCGGTGGAGACGCTGACGGCGCAGGAGGAGGCGTTGCAGTCCCAACTGGATGCATTGGAGGACACGGAGGATTCCTCAGAGCTGGAGGAACAGCTTGCCCAGGTGCAGGCTCAACTGGCCCAAATGCAGGAGGCGCTGACCCAGGCGGAGGCGTCCTTCGCCGAGGCGGAAGAATCGCTGGCAGCGGCGGAGGCCCAGCTGACGGCGGCCCGGGAGGAACTGGCCGCCCAGGAGCAGGTGCTGGAGGACAACGAGGCCCAACTGGCGGCAGGCTGGGCGGCGCTGGAAGCCGGGGAGGCCCAGCTTGCCGAAGCCCAGGCCACGCTGACCGAAGAAGCCCAGACCCTGGCGCGGCCCGTGCCCAGTTGGAGAGCGGCGCGGAGACTCTGGCGGAGCAACAGGCCGCCTATGAGACGGCGAAGGCCGAGGCGGAGCAGACGCTGGCGGACGCCCTGGCCCAGCTGGAGGAGGGCGAAGCGGACTATGCCGACGGCCTGGCCGAGTATGAAGCCGGCAAGGCGGAGGCAGAGGCGGAGCTGGCGGACGCCCTGGCCCAGTTGGAGGAAGGCGAGGCGGACTATGCCGACGGTCTGGCTGAGTATGAGGAAGGCAAGGCGGAGGCCGAGCAGGAGCTGGCAGACGCCCTGGCCGAACTGGAGGACGGCGAGGCGGAGTACGCCGACGGCCTGGCCGAGTACGAGGAGAACCGGATGGAGGCGGAGCAGGAGCTTGCCGATGCTCTGGTGGAACTGGAGGACGGCGAGGCGGACTACGCCGACGGCCTGGCCGAGCTGGAATCGCTGAAGGAACCCACGCTGTACACCCTGGACAGGGACAGCAACTCCGGCTACGTCTCCTATGAAAACGACATCGTCATCGTCAGCAGCATCGCCAACGCCTTTCCCGTGTTCTTTGCGCTGATCGCCGCACTGGTCTGCATCACCACCATGACCCGCATGGTCAACGAGGAGCGTACCCAAATCGGCACCCTGAAGGCCCTGGGCTACGGGGAGGGTACCGTCTCTCAAAAGTACATCCTGTACGCAGGCAGCGCCGCCGCCCTGGGCAGCGTGGCCGGGTATTTCCTGGGGAGCTTCCTGCTCCCCCAGGTGATTTGGATGGCCTACGACATCAGCTATGGCTTCGCCGATCTGGAGTATTACTTTAGCCCTGCCATGTTTACGGGCGGGCTGCTGATCGCCCTGGTGGGCTCGGTGGGGGTCACCATGTGGGCCTGCCGCCGGGAGTTTTTGGACAATCCGGCGGAGCTGATTCGCCCCAAGGCCCCCAGCGGGGGGAAGCGCATCCTGCTGGAGCGATTCACGCCGTTTTGGAAGCGGCTGTCCTTCCTGAATAAAGTCACCATCCGCAACACCTTCCGCTACAAACGGCGGATGGTCATGATGCTGGTGGGCATTGGCGGCTGCACGGCGCTGCTGGTCACAGGCTACGGCATTAAGGACTCCGTGGCCAACCTGCTGAACTATCAGTACGATGAGATTATGCTCTACGATGGGGCGGTGACTCTGGGGGACGACCTCAGCGACGGGGAATACGCCGCCGTTACGGAGCTGATGGCTCAGGAGGCGGAGCAATACGCCCTGGGCTATGAGAGCAGCGAGACGATTTCCTCCGCCACCGGCGAGAAGGAGGCCACGGTGATTGCCCTGTCCCCGGAGGACACAGAGGGCCTCTTCGACCTCCACGACGGGAACGAGGCCATCTCCTGGCCGGAGGGCGGGGAGGCTGTGCTCACCGCCAAGCTGGCGGACAAGCTGGGCGTCCAGGTGGGGGACAGCGTCACCGTCCCCCTGACCGACGGCGCGGAGGTCTCCGTCACCGTCACCGGCATTTGCGACAACTTCCTGAACCATTACATCTACCTCTCCACGGAGACGGCGGGGGAGGCGGTCAACGCCGCCTATTACCGCACGGCGGACGACGATTCCGCCGCCGCCCTCGCCACCGCCCTGCGGAATCTGGACGGTGTGACCTACGTCTCCCTGTCCGCGGAGGAGCGGGCGCTGATGGAGGCCTCCATGTCCAGCCTGAACTATGTGGTGCTGCTGGTGGTGGTGTGCGCCGGGGCGCTGGCTTTCATCGTGCTGTACAACCTGACCAACATCAACATCATGGAGCGGATGCGGGAGGTGGCCACCCTGAAGGTGCTGGGCTTCCACACCGGGGAGACGGCCTCCTATGTCCTGCGGGAGAACATCATCCTCTCGGTGCTGGGCGGGGTGCTGGGCCTGGGCCTGGGCAAGCTGCTGCACTGGTACGCGATGGAGCAGGTGCAGGTGGACGCCATGAGCTTTGAGGTGCGGGTGGCAGGCGTGAGCTACCTCTATTCCTTCGTGCTGACGGTGGTGTTCACCCTGGTCGCCAACTTCTCCATGCGGTTCAAGCTGGATCAGATCAATATGGCCGAGTCGCTGAAATCGGTGGAATAAGTAAGAAAAAGGCCGGATACACAGGGCAATTTCCTGTGTATCCAGCCTTTTTATTGTCTGTATGGTGAATTCACTTTACGCTTTTATCTCCCCCAACAGCGCTAGCAGCCCCGGTGAATCAGACCGTTGGAGGCCAACTGCGCCGGAGCTGCGGCAGAGGCAGGTCCGAGCCGCTGAAATCGGCGGAATAATTAAAAAATGGCCGGATACGCGGGTGGATTCCCGTGTATCCGGTCTGATTTGTTTTCTGTATGGCGAGTTTACTTTACACCGGCATTTCCCCCAGCAGCGCCAGCAGCTCCCGGTGAATCAGGCCGTTGGAGGCCACCACGTCGGAGTTG
>JAJQBL010000045.1:14421-20696 GCA_021203325.1 Clostridiales bacterium
CAGCGCCAGCAGCTCCCGGTGAATCAGGCCGTTGGAGGCCACCACGTCGGAGTTGCGGTAGAGGCAGGGCGTTTGCCCGGCTTCGTCGGTCAGCCGTCCCCCCGCCTCCTCCAGAATCAGCATCCCGGCGCAGAAATCCCAGGGCTTCAAATTCAGCTCCACAAAGCAGTCCGCCCTGCCGCAGGCCACATAGCACAGGTCCAGCTCCGCGCTGCCGCCCCGGCGCACGTCCTCCGAGGCGCAGAAAAGCCGTCTGGCCCGTTCAAAAACGGGGACGCTTCTGGACTTTTCATAAGGTGTGGTGCCGAACACCGACAGGGAATGGGCCAAGTCGGGCCGCCGGCTGACGCAAATCAGCCTGCCGTTCAGCCTGGCTCCCTCCCCCCGGACGGCGGAGAAGGTTTCCTCCCGGAAGGGATTATAGACCACGGCGCACTGGGCCGCGCCCCCGGCGCAGTAGGCCAGGGCCACGCAGCTCTGCTGGTAGTCGTGAATCAGGTTGGTGGTGCCGTCGATGGGGTCCAGGACCCAGAAAGGGCGGGCGGGGTCAATGCTCCACTTGGCCTCCTCCTCCGCCAGCAGCTGGGCGTCGGGGCAGAGACCGGGCAGCGCCTTCTCCAGGGCGTGCTGCACCCCCAGGTCAACGGCGGTCACATAGTCCGCCAGCCCCTTTTCCGTAACCTGCCGGGCGGCGTAGGCGTCCATAATGATGGGGCGGGTGCTGTGGATCAGGGCAAGCAAATCATCCATAGCGAAGGGAAGTATCATCGTCGCGTCACTCCTTTTTCTGTGTCTATGGTAGCACAGATACGAAGAAAGGTCAAGAAAGGGTCAGCGCGCCTTTTTTTCGGCCCTCCCCGGAAAAAACCGGAAAAAATGCCGGAAAGCCGTGGAAAATCGGAGCGGAACACGGTATAATAAAAGGAGAATCCCCTTACATGGGACCAACGGAAAGGCGGCGCAGCATATGGCACAAAATCAGAACATGGAAACCCTGCAAAACTGGATCTCTGAGAGCGACAACATCGTATTCTTCGGCGGGGCCGGGGTCAGCACGGAGAGCGGCATCCCCGACTTCCGCAGTCAGGACGGTCTGTACAACCAGACCTATGACGAGCCGCCGGAGACCATCATCTCCCACTCCTATTTCATGCGTTACCCGGAAAAGTTTTACCGGTTCTACAAGGCGAAGATGATCGCCCCGGAGGCCAAACCCAACGCCGCCCACTACAAGTTGGCGGAGCTGGAGCGGGCAGGCAAGCTGAAGGCGGTCATCACCCAGAACATCGACGGTCTGCATCAGGACGCCGGCAGCCGGGAGGTGCTGGAGCTTCACGGCAGCGTCCGCCGGAACGACTGTATGCACTGCGGCGCGCATTTTGACGGGGTGGACGTGATTCTGGACGCCCCCGGCGTGCCCCGGTGCCCCAAATGCGGCGGCATCATCAAGCCGGACGTGGTGCTGTACGAGGAGGGGCTGGACGACACCACCTTATATAAGGCGGTAAACTACATCCGTCAGGCGGATGTGCTGATCGTAGGCGGCACCTCCCTGGTGGTCTACCCGGCGGCGGGGCTGCTGCGGTACTATCGGGGGAACAAACTGGTGCTGATCAATTTGCAGCCCACCGCCATGGACAGCCAGGCCGACCTGGTGATCTCCGGGAAAATCGGCCAGGTGCTGGGGCAAATCAAAGTTTAACGAGGAAGGGTGATTCTTGTGCGGGAGGAACGCTACATCTGGTTCCGGTATGGCCCGGAGGACTATCTCGGCGTCCGGGAGAAGCTGAACCGCCTGGCCGCCCAGGGCTGGGAGCTGGCGGAGGAACAGGACTGCCACTGTGCCTTTGCCCGGTTCACCCCCACTGCCCGCACTGAGCTGACCTATGATGTGGAGCCGGTTCCCCTGCTGCGGAAGGACGAGGCGGTGCAGGACGCCGTCCTGGCCCGTGAGGCGGAGGGCTGGGAGCCGGTGGCCACCCTGAACGGCATGGACATCTACCGCTCCATCCCCCTGCGCTTCCCCAAGGTGCAGGAGGGAGAGGCGGCGGCGAAGGCCAATCACACCGTCCTGGCCCGGCGGTTCGGCGCCTCTGTGACGGCGCTGCTGGCGGTTCTGGCGGCGGCCGTCTATCTGTACCTGACCGGGGGGACGTGGTATCTGTCCAATCTGTCCCTCTGGCTGATGGGGACGGCGGTGCCGGCGGCGGCAGGGGGGCTGTTCTGGCTGGGGCGGCAGGCGGTCCGCCTGATGGGGCCTTCGCCCCGGCCCCCGGCGGGTTGGAGCATGACGGTGTCCAGCGTTCTGGCCGCCCTGGGCCGGGTCTGGCTGCTGCTGACGGCGTTCATGCTGCTGTTGGATCAGCTGACAACAGCGGCGGCCTGTCTGGTGGCGGTGTGCTACCTGGCGGCGGCGGGGGCCGTCTCCGGCCTGTGGCGGCGCAAAGACTTCTCCCTGTACCGGCGGGTGGCGGCCCTGGTGACGGGGGTGGTCATCCTGTCCGCCTACCTGCTGAGCCTGGCCTACCCCGGCCGCGTCTCGGTGTCCATTCTGGACGAGTACACCCGGCTGCAATACCGGGACGATGCAGTGGTCCAACTGGAGGACCTGGGGCTGGAGGGGGACGAGCTGCTGTCCGGCTCCTACCAGCGCAGCGGCTCCTTTCTGGTGACCTGCACCGGCTACACGGAGTACTGGATGGTGGACGGCGAGATGCTGACCCTGTCCACCACCACCTACACCTGCCGCCTGGGGTCGGCGGGCTGGCTCTATGAGCGACTGTCGGAGGAGGCCGGCGGGGAAGAAATTTTGTACCGCAGCGGGAATACGGTGGTGCGCTTCTCCTCCCCCATCGGCGGCCTGACCTGGGAGGACGTGGCGGCGGCACTGGATGCGGACTGACCCACAACGAAACAGCGCGGAACTCCGGCTATAGCAGGATGCTATAGCCGGTCATTCTTTTTCGATATTGGCGAAAAATGGGCTGCAATGCTAAAATGAATGCAAAGCGGAACCGTGGCAGATTCCGAACAGGCGAGGGGAAGAACAGATATTTCAACAACTGTTTTTAGCAAGTGTCATTTTCCTCATAAAAAAACAGTCAAAATGTAACAAAATGCAGTGTTTGTCTAAGAAATACAGGGCGTTCCTGAAAATCGTTCTCCGTTGCCCCGTGCTGTTTTGCAACTCATCCGCTCCCATCCTGCAAAAATAGGGAGCAAATGCGACAATGTCCGGGAGGGTGTCGAGGTTTTTTGCTCAAAAATTTCAAGCGTCTGCAAAAAATGAATATTTTCCTTGACAACGCCGTTGCGTGAGATGTATAATAGCAACATCAGTTGAGCGTCCCTGCATGAAGGGGAATCCTTCAGAAAGTTCGAACGCAGGAATTTATAGTTTAAGCTGCAAACACATCGGATTGTCTGCCGCGCTTTGAACGAAAGTGCCGCCACTGAAAGGGGGCATTTTTCATGCCCGGCAATGCAAAGGCTGTGTGCTGCGGCAATACGGACAACACAAGGGAAGGCAAAGACGCTGACCGGAAAGCGGCTGTTTCAGGCAAACGGTGTCAGGAACGTCCATATTGCGCTTCCCTGTTTTTCTTGTATGGGTTCCTTCTCACTTTAAAGCAGGAAAGAACCGGAAAAACAAATGTTTTCCGACGAAACACAGACACGGTACCTTTGGCGTGACGGAGCGGGAGTCACTGTCCCTCGTGAGGGGGGCGGCGTTCCGGACGCCGGCGGCTGCCGTCAGGCGGGGCCAGCCCGCATCCCCAGGTTGATTTGCTGATTCGTCAGCGGTCATAATAGCTCAAAGCGGAGCTCGCAAGAGCAAACAGGACCCTGTGCGCCGCTGTGCAGGCCGTCCGGTTCCGCTTTGAAGTACATTTAACAGCGGTAGAATGGAGAATGAACATGAAAAACTCTGTCAAGCGTCTGTTAGCGCTGGCAACCGCTTCTGCCATGTTGGTCGGCTCTCTGAGCGCCTGCGGCGGCAGCAGCGACAGCGGCACTGACGACACCACCAGCGGCGGCAGCTCCGGCAGCTCCGCCTCCTCCGAGTCCGGCGACTCCTCCGTCTCCGGGGCCGTTGCCGTCTCCACCGTCAACATGGACGACTCCGCGGACGCCATTGAGGATCTGGTCCTGTACGAAACCACCGCCCGTGAAGTGGAAAGCCTGAACGTTCTGTATTCCCAGAGCGCCACCGACTTCTACGTTTCCACCAACCTCCAGGACGGCCTGCTGACCAACGATGTGTATGGCAACCTGAAGGCCAACCTGGCTGAGAGCTGGGAGCACAATGACGACTCCACCGTCTGGACCTTCTATCTCCGTCAAGACGCCTACTGGGTAGATTCCAACGGCGATGTCCAGGCTCAGATCACCGCCGAGGACTTTGTCACCGGTCTTGAGTGGGTGCTGAACTACTGGAAGAATGAGTCCTCCAACACCTCCATGCCCATCGAGATGATCGAGGGCGCCTCCGAGTACTATGAGATGACCGCCGCCATGACTGAGGAAGAAGCCCTGGCCCTGACCAATGAGGACTTCATGGAGGTCGTGGGCATCTCCACCCCGGACGATTTCACCGTGGAATACACCATGCTGGCCTCCAAGCCCTACTTCGACACCGTGGCCACCTACGCCTGCCTGTATCCCGCTCCCACCGCCCTGCTGGAGCAGCTGACTGAGGAATCTGACGCCGCCTCCGCCGTGGAGACCTTCCGCACCAGCACCTACACCGATATGTGGTACTCCGGGCCCTACATCCTGACCTACTTCGTCTCCAAGAGTGAGAAGGTCTTTGAGCCCAACCTCTACTGGCGGGGCAATGATGAGTACACCCGCTTCAACAGCGTCACCGTCAAGATGGTGGACAGCGCCGACGTGGCCTTCACCCTGTATGAGTCCGGCGACATCGACCAGGTCGACCTGACCGAGTCCAACCTGAGCACCATCTACAACAACGAGAGCAACAGCTGGTACAGCTACCTGGCTGAGAAGCTGCCCACCAAGTACTCCTTCCAGATTCACTTCTGCTACAACAAGAACACCGAGGACGGTGAGCCGGACACCAACTGGAACACCGCCGTCGCCAATGAGAACTTCCGCCTGGCCCTGTACTATGGCCTGGATCTGGAGAACTGGTACAAGCGGACCAACGCCGTCAACTCCCTGAAGTGCGAGAACAACTGCTATACCATGTCCGGCCTGATCTACACCTCTGACGGCACCGACTACACCGACCTGGTGAAGGACCTGCTGGGCATCGGCGACTACACCGGCGAGAGCATGGTCCGTCTGGACAGCACTCTGGCTGAGCAGTACAAGGAAGCCGCCATGGAAGAGCTGAGCGCCCTGGGCGTCACCTTCCCCGTGGAGATCGACTACTACATCTCCTCCGCCAGCTCCACCGCGCAGGACTCCGCCGACGTTCTGGCGGACGCCATCTCTGACAGCCTGGGCGACGACTTCATGGTGCTGAACATCAAGACCTACACCTCCAGCCTGTCCACCGAGGTTCGTACCCCGAAGCTGGCCTCCATCTACATCAACGGCTGGGGCGCTGACTACGGCGATCCTCAGAACTATCTGGGTCAGGAGACCTTCGGCAACGACAACGCCTATTACTCCGCCGTTTACTCCGACATCAACGACTTCTACGGTGAGGACGGCGAGGAGGCCTACAGCGATGAGCTGATCGCCACCTATGAGGAGTACACCGCTCTGGTGGAGGCCGCCGACGCCATCGTGGACGACCTGGACGCCCGCTATGCCGCCTATGCCGAGGCCGAGGCCTATCTGATTCAGCACGCTCTGGTCATCCCCTGCTATTACGACATTGAGTGGCAGCTGACCAAGGTCAACGATTACTCCAAGATCAATGCCCCCTACGGCATCCAGAGCAACCGTTACCTGAACTGGGAGACCAACGTCAACGGCTACACCACCGCCGACTATGAGGCGTTTGCCGAGGCCTATGCCGCCGGCAACACCTCCGAGGCCGAATAATCCCGACAACGGAACATCCTCGCGCAAAGCCGCGTGAGACAACGCGGAGCACGGTGGCTTGCCGCCGTGCTCCGCAATGCTAAACATGGATGCTGGTCCCTGATAGGAGCGGAGCCCCGCTGTTACCAGGAACCAGTATACAGGAATACCTCCGTAAGGAAAGGATGAGAATTATATGGATATGTTAAAGTACTCCCTCCGGCGCCTGCTGCAGGGCCTGATCACTGTCCTGCTCATCGCCACCGTCGTGTTCCTGC
>JAJQBL010000114.1 GCA_021203325.1 Clostridiales bacterium
GGGTGGGAGAAGGCAGGGGAGTTATGCACAGATGTGGAGGAAAATGTGGAAAAGGGAGCTGTTGGCTGTTAGCTCTTAGCTGTTAGTCACCCCTCCGCCGTCAGGCGGCATTTCCGCTTCGCTCCCTGCCCTTTCAGGGGAGGGGGACCGGCGGCAGCCGGTGGAGGGGTGCGGTTCCTTAGGAAAGGAAAGAGGAAGGAACAACGTTTTTGCCGTCCCGGCGGGGCGGTTCTCCTTAGGAAAGGAAACAAATGCCTCTGCGAAACAGCGAAAAAGTTCCCCTTCTCCCACTGAATTGTAAGGATTTGTTTCTTGCTTTACCGGAACGCTTGTGCTAGAGTATAGGTATCCCTGCAGGTAAATTTTTCTGAATACCATGCCTGTGTTCCAGTTCCGGGAGGATCGGAGGTTTCCCCATGAATACAGAGGAAAAGACAAAAAGCAATACCAAACTGTACATTGTGCTGATTATCGCCATTGTCCTGGTGATTCTGGCCTTCGGCTACCTGATGGGGGCCCGGTACTACGCCACCCACTTCCCCAGAAACACCACCGTCAACGGTATCGACGTCAGCAATACCACGGCGGACAACGTGAAGCTGGCCCTGAACAATAACGTCCAGTCCTACGTCCTGACCATTCAGGAGCGGGACGGTGTGACGGAGACGGTCACCGCCGCCGATGTGGGCATGACCTATCAGGACAACGGCGAGGTGGACGAACTGCTGGCCGGCTACAACCCCTACGCCTGGCTGTTTGACTGCCTTTCCACGGACGAACACACCATTTCCGCCTCCATACAGATCGATGAGGACACCGCCAGGGCGTCCCTCGCCCTGCTGGACTGCTTCAACGACGCCCTGATCACCGAGCCGGAGGACGCCTGCCTGGTCATCGACGGCGGGGACTACTACATCCAGTCCGAGGTCTACGGCAACCGGCTGGATGAGGACAAGGCGGTGGAGGTGCTGCTGGAGGCCCTGGCCGCCGGCGAGACAACCGTGGATCTGGACGCCGAGGGCTGCTACATCGACCCGGACATCACCAGCGAGGACGCGGAGCTGCAATCCCAGTTCGCCCAGCTGGACGTGCTGCTGGGGGCGGAGATCACCTTCGACTTTGAGGACGACCGCATCGAGGTGGTGAACGCCGAGGTCATCGCGGACTGGCTGGTGCTGGACGAGGACGGCACCTACAGCCTGGACGGCGACCTGGTCTACGACTGGGTGAAGACCCAGCTGGCCTATCAGTATGACACCTTCGGCCTGACCCACACCTTCACCACCAGCGCCGGGAACACCATCACCCTCACCGGCGGGGACTACGGCTGGTGCATCGCTCGGCAGGACACCACAGACAAGCTCATTGCGGCCATTGAGAACGGCGAAGTCACCGATATGGACCCGGAATACCAGTATGAGGCCAAGTATCGGGGCATCAACGACATTGGGGACACCTATGTGGAGATTTCCATCAGCCAGCAGACGGTCTGGTGCTACAAGGACGGGGAACTGGTGGTGAAAACGGCCTGCGTCACCGGCAACCCCAACAAGGGCAACGGCACCCCCTCCGGCAGCGTCTGGGCCATTGACGCCAAGAAGAGCCCCGCCACCCTGGGCACCCTGGACACCATGGGCTATGAAAGCCCCGTCACCTACTGGATGCCCTTCACCGGCAACGTGGGCCTCCACGACGCGGACGGGTGGCGCAGCTCCTACGGCGGCACCATCTACCAGACCAACGGCAGCCACGGCTGCGTCAACCTGCCCCTGAGCGCCGCCGAGCTGATTTACAACGCGGTGGAAATCGGTACGGCAGTCATCGTCTACGACTAAGAGGGAGCCTATGAACAGCAAATTTCTGCGGGCCGCAGCGCCCGCCCTGCTGCTGGCGGCGGTCCTGTGGGGCTGCGGCAGCGGGGAAGGGGCTGTGAGCAGCGGCGGGGCCTCCTCCGGCGGGGCCTCGGCGGAATCCTCCTACGGCGTCTCCCCGGAGGATACGGAGGACACCGGGGACGGGTCAGAGGCGGACGCTTCGGCGGAGGCAGACAGCGCGGCCCAGCCGGAGGCCGTGGTGGAGGACGCCCCGGTCAGCAGCGACCTGATCCCCGAAAACCTGACGGAGCAGTATGCCCCGCTGCTGTCCGGCCTCTGGGTGGACGACAGCGGCGACAGCTACTATATCAACGCCGACGGCTCCGGCAGCCTGTACCGGACGGGCGCGGAGGAGCCGGACAACTTCACCTGGAGCGTGCTGGCGGAGCAGGAAGGAGAGGCGCTGCTGTACCTGTTCTTCACCGGCGCGGAGGCGGCGGAGTGCTACCTCCCCGTCTTTGACGAGGGCAGCCTGACCCTCTGCGACCCCGACACCGGGGAGGCGGTGCTCCCCCTGACCGTGGGGGAGACCTTCGGGTGACTGACCGCTCCCGCCCTCCGGGGCAAACGTTCCGTTCCCTTACGGGCGCACAGGGTGCGCCTGTAAGGGTTTCGTATTCGGTGGAGGTTCATGGCGTTTCTCCTGCTCGGTAGGGTCGCTTTGTGCGCCCGGCCACTTCTCCCCTTAGATGAAGCAGGATGAAGGAAATAGGTTTTTGCCCTCCGGGCGGGCCCCATTTCTTGCTCCGCCAAGAAATGGGGGAAAGAAGGCGGCTCAAGAGGGAGGCCTGTGGCCCCCCTCTTAAGAATCTCCCCGTATCCCGCCGGGCTTCGCGCCGCCCGACCTGCAAGTGGTCTATCAGGCAACAGACGATGTGACTTTTTACGCACCAAAGCTGCCGCCGATGGCGGCTGGCGGGGATTGCCGTTCCGCCCTGCCTAAAGGCGGGCGGAACGAGCAATTCTATTGCCCGATGGTCGTTGAAATCTGACTGTGAGGGTACGTTTTTGCTCCTGTTGTAAAAAAGCAATGGATAATCACGTTTTTTGATGAGAGGTTGCCACCTTGCGGTTTAGGCAGATGTTATCCATCGTTGGATGATAAAATTGACGCCACGTTACGCCATCGGCGGAACGGGCGGCAATCGTACCCAGCCGCAGGGCGGCAGTCTCACCAGTTAGAAGTTACTTCGTCTCTAACGGGATAGACCACCTATGGGTCGGACAGCGCGAAGCCCCAGCGGGATAGAGGGAGATTCTTAAGAGGGACGCACAGCGGCCCTCTTAAGCCGCCCTCTTTTCCCCCTTTCTCGGCGGAGCGAGAAAGGGGGCCCGCCCGGAGGGCAAACGTTGTTCCTTCAACTTTCCTTTCCTAAGGAAACCGGCCACGCCGGGAGCGCAAAACCTGTTTCCTTTCTCTTTCCTTGTCTAAGGAGTACCATCCCCGCCGGGAGCTCAACAACCTATTTCCTTTCACTCACCTTTTCTAAAGAGGGAAGGTTGGCCGGGCGCACAAAGCGCCCCTACTGGGACAGGGGGCGGAGCAGGAAACCGGCCCCGCCGGGAGGGCAAAACATTGTTCCTTTATCATTCCTTTCCTGATATGTAATGACCTTTGTCAAGAGGCAATTTGCCCAAAAACAGGGTC
>JAJQBL010000140.1 GCA_021203325.1 Clostridiales bacterium
CCTTCGCCGACGATACTTGCCTGGAGACGGGCCGGGAAAATAGGTAGTGCTAACATCGGAAGCTGAAATGCTTCCGACATATTCCTCAATAGCTCAGTCGGTAGAGCACGCGGCTGTTAACCGCGGTGTCGTAGGTTCGAGTCCTACTTGGGGAGCCATAGATGTGCCGCCACGCGGTAGCGCCCCGTGGTGGCACATCTAAGTATGGGCCTTTAGCTCAATTGGTTAGAGCATCCGGCTCATAACCGGACGGTCCCGGGTTCGAGTCCCTGAAGGCCCACCAGTCTTTTCCAGGGGAAACGGCGAGACCCTCCCTTTGTTTAGGGGTATAGCTCAGCAGGTAGAGCGACGGTCTCCAAAACCGTATGCCGAGGGTTCGATTCCTTCTGCCCCTGCCATTGTAGATTGCAGGCTGTGCCTGTTCTCTAAATAAAGTTCATAGGCATTTGGCCCGGTAGTTCAGTTGGTTAGAACGCCAGCCTGTCACGCTGGAGGTCGACAGTTCGAGCCTGTTCCGGGTCGCCAATGCTGCTGTAGCTCAGTCGGTAGAGCGCATCCTTGGTAAGGATGAGGTCGGCGGTCCGAATCCGCTCAGCAGCTCCAACAAAAAGCACTTGAAACCGTGAGTTTCAGGTGCTTTTCTTTTTGCTTTCTGCACTTTTGAGCGGGAAAAACGGGCTTTGTGAGAAATGAGAAAATTGCCTCTCCCCGAAAAACCGCGAAGCCTCCCCCCTACCGCCCTGCGGCCCGGGCTTTCAGCGCCCCCAGGACCTCCTCCTGGGCGGGGAGGCGCTTGCGGCGGGGGTAACGGCGGCGGTACCACTCCAGTAGCGCCCCGGCGTCCTCCCCGGTCAGCAGGCCGATCAGCGGAATGGCGTGGTGCTGGGCGGCCATCAGCGCCCACACCGCCAGATCGTTGTCCTTGTGCGCCTCCTCGGCCCGGAGCATCAGCGTCACCGCCTCCCCGGCCTCCTGCGGGGTGGGGGAAGCGGCCAGCAGGGCCTCCGCCGCCGCCTTCGCCTGCTCGTAAAAGCGCATATGCCCCGGGTCGTCCTTGGCGCCGCCGCCGAAGCCCAGGGCCCCCGCCAGGGGGGAGGTTTTTCGGCGCAGCGTCCGGGTGTAGGTGAGGTAGGACTGATAGCAGTCCCGCAGCGCGTCCAGCTCCTCCATGGGGGTTCCTCCTTGCCGTGATTGCTTTGCTTCATCATAGACTGGAAAAGTTGGCCTGTCAAGAAAAAATTTTCTTTGAGTGTTGACTTCTTCAAAAAATCATGTACTATAATAGTAACTTGGGAGGAAAGAACCTTCCGAAGAAAGGAGTTGGGGACTATGGCAGAGTCTGTTGAACCAGGCCAGTATTACGCTGGGGGGGACTTTTTGACCTTGCGGAAGGCCCCACGACCATAGCACCCCCTGCATAGAGACGTGGGGAAAGCCCTCTCCGGGTAGGCCAGCATTACGTTTGGTTTACGGGAGGTGCAAGTTATGAACGAAAGGAAGGACCATAAAGGAGATTCGTTTCAAACAGTGTTTTTGATTGCCGCTTTGATCGTCGGCGCGATTGCGGTTTACGGCCTCTGCTGCTTCGTGTGCTGGTGTGTGGAGACGCTTTGGCAGCTTTACATCTACATGGGCGGCGTGATGGGGGTGATTCGGCTGGTGACATTGGTGTGCGGCCTCGCCCTGGGGGTGTTGGCTATGGTGGCCTGCGAAAAGTGGGCTTCCAAGCTCTTTTCCGGGTTGACCTGGGGGCTGACTGTGATGAACATTTCGACCATCTTTGTGGGCAGCGTCGATTCACTGTTTCACTTCTTCTGGCTGGGCGTCGCCCTCTACTGCGGGTGCATCATTCTTCTGCCTGTCCTGAAACGGTATCTCGACAACTTACAGGAGGATTCCAAACAAAATAATGAAAAATAACGGCCACTTAAGCAAAACGCCTTCCTGCCTGTGAACAGTTCACAGCCGGGAGGGCGTTTTTGCGCCCTCCGCCGGCGTAAAAAAATCAACTTTTTGTGGATGCACCGTAAAATTTTCCACCTTCCCGGCATCCGCTTATGGTGGGCAGATTGTTGTTAGAATTAGCTAAAAAAGAAAAAAGATGTGGTTGGCATCGGAAAAAATAGTGAAAATCACACAAAACGGATTGACATTTTAGCCCCTTGTGTTACAATAAAGAACATAGTCGGCAGTCTTCCCGTACCGCCCCGGCCCCGCCGGTGAGAACATCGACATGGCAGGCCGGATTTGACCTGCATTGAAAATAAAGGAGGAATCTGTGATGAAATCAACCAACATCCCCGAAGTGAAGCTGGGCGTCATCGCCGTCAGCCGTGACTGCTTCCCCATCGCACTGTCCACCCAGCGGCGGAAGAACATCGTGGCCGCCTACGGCGAGGGCCTCTACGAGTGCCCCATCACCGTGGAGAACGAGCTGGATATGCTCAAGGCCGTGGCAGACGTACAGGCAGCGGACTGCAACGCCCTGGTGGTCTTTCTGGGCAACTTCGGCCCGGAGACCCCGGAGACGGAGATCGCCCAGCACTTTGACGGCCCCTGTATGTTCGTGGCCGCCGCCGAGGGAGACGGCGACATGATCAACGGCCGGGGCGACGCCTACTGCGGCATGCTGAACTGCTCCTACAACCTGGGGATGCGCCACCTGAAAGGCTACATCCCGGAGTACCCCGTGGGTACGGCGGCGGAGCTGGCGGAGAAGATGCACGAGTTCGTCCCCATCGCCCGCACCATCATCGGCCTGAAAAATCTGAAAATCATCACCTTCGGCCCCCGTCCTCAGGACTTTTTCGCCTGCAACGCCCCCATCAAGGGCCTGTATGAGCTGGGGGTGGAAATTGAGGAAAATTCCGAGCTGGACCTGCTGGTGTCCTACAGGGAGCACGCCGGCGACGCCCGCATCCCCGCCGTCTGCGCCGACATGGCCGCCGAGATGGGCGAGGGGCGCTATTACCCCGAGCTGAACGAGCGTATGGCTCAGTTTGAGCTGACCCTGCTGGACTGGGCGGAGGCCCACAAGGGCAGCAAGAAGTATGTGGCCTTTGCCGACAAGTGCTGGCCCGCCTTCCCCTCCCAGTTCGGGTTTGAGCCCTGCTATGTGAACAGCCGTCTGGCCAGCCGGGGCATCCCCGTCTCCTGCGAGGTGGACATCTACGGTGCCCTCAGCGAGTACATCGGCATGTGCGTCTCCGGCGACACCGTCACCCTGCTGGACATCAACAACTCCGTCCCCCAGTACATCTACGATGAGGACATCAAGGGCAAGTACGATTACAAGCTCACCGACACCTTCATGGGCTTCCACTGCGGCAACACCCCGGAGTGCAAGCTGTGTTCCGACCGGGCGGTGAAGTACCAGCTCATCCAGCACCGCTCCCTGGAGCCGGAAGGCAGCGAGCCGGACTTCACCCGCGGCACCCTGGAGGGCGACATCGCCGCCAGCCCCATCACCTTCTACCGCCTCCAGTGCGACAGCGAGGGCGTGCTCCGCAGCTACATCGCCCAGGGCGAGATTCTGGACGTACCCACCCGCTCCTTCGGCGGCATCGGCATCTTCGCCATCCCGGAAATGGGCCGGTTCTACCGCCATGTGCTGATTCAGAAGCGGTACCCCCACCACGGGGCGGTGGCCTTCGACCATGTGGGCAAGCTGCTGTTCGAGGTGTTCAAGTTCCTGGGCGTGGAGGACATCGCCTATAACCAGCCCAAGGGCCTGCCCTATCCCACGGAGAACCCCTTCGCGTAAGCTGCGGCTTCGGACCGCGGCCCGGTAAAACCTGACAACCACCCTCCCCGTCGCAGTTTCGCGGCGGGGAGGGTGATTTGCGCTCCATCAACCTTCCTCGTCCAGGGAACCCAGCGCCGCCCCGGTGTAGTACCACAGCACGATCTCCTCCGCCGTCCTGCCCGCTTTGGCCAGGGCGTTGGCCCCGTACTGGCTCATCCCCACCCCGTGGCCGTAGCCGGTGACGTAGAAGGTGACACCCCCCTCGTCCCCCTCCGCCGTCAGGGTGGGGGAGCGGAGGCCGAACAGCGTCCGCAGCTCCGCCGTGGCGATGCTGACGCCTCCCACCTCCAGGGCCAGGGGCAGCCCTGCCTCGTCATAGGTCATCTCCCCCAGCCAGTCCGCCGGGGTGCCGGACAGGTCGGCGTCGGGATAGGCGGCCAGAATCGCCTCCTGAAAGTCCGCCGCCGCCACCGTCACCACGCTGTAGTAGTTGGGGACGCCGCTGTCATCCTCCGGGCTGGACACGCTGACCAGATAGGGCACCTCCTGGCCCCACACCTCCAGGGCGCTGCGGGTGGCGCCCCCGGAGGAGGCATGGAACACCGCCAGCAGCGGCTCCCCGCCGTAGGTCAGATAGACCCCGTCGGTGTCCGCGATGGCGGCGGCGATTTTGTCCCCATAGGCCGCTCCGTCCTCCTCCGGCCAGGCCGCCAGCCGGTCCGCCCGGGAGATCCACGCCTGGCAGCAGTTCGGGTCGTCGCACAGGGCCTCTTCGTGGCTGTCGGTGCTGTGGGCCATGCGGTACAGGGTGTAGGTGCGGGCGGCGATGGCCTGGGCCTTCAGCGCCTCCTCCTGGAAGGCGGCGGGCATCTCCGCCGCCACCACCCCCCACAGGTACTCGTCCAGGGTCAGGGTGCAGGGCTCCCCGTCCAGCAGCACCGTCACCTCCACCCCGCCGTCCAGGGTGCCGGCGGTCTCCGCCGTTTCCGCCGCCGTCTCTGAGCGGTCGGTTTCCGCCGTCAGAGAGGCGGTCTCCTCCGCCGCGACGCCGGAGGAACCGCTGTCCGTTTCGGCCGGACCGCCCCCGGCGGCCTCCGCATGGCTCCCCTCCCCCACCGCCAGGGGCAGCAGGAACACCGCGGCCATCAGCGCCGCCACCGCCGCCGCCATGGGCCGGAGGCCGCTTCCAATCCCGTCCTTTTGCAAGACCGTTTCCCCGCTCCTTCATAATTCACAAAAACTCGTTGTTTTTCGCCCTGAAATACGCTTTTTTTTGACAATTTTAATTTGCCTCGAGAAGCGTGCATTGACCTTCGATTCAAATTATGGTATGATATTCCATGTAATCTTATGAGAGAAAGGGTGTTGAGCTTCATGCCGAATGCAGTCCCCACCGGAGACAGCGCCTATATGCACGCTCTGTCCGAAGAATTTTCCAAATACAACTATATTGACCCCGCCATCTACCGGAAGGCGGACATCAAACGGGGCCTGCGCAACAGCGACGGCACCGGCGTCATGGCCGGCGTGTCCGAGGTGGGCAGCGTCCGGGGCTATGTCATCGAGGACGGCGAGCGCAAGCCGGTGGAGGGCCACCTGATCTATCGGGGCATCGACGTGGAGGACCTGATTCGGGGCTTCATCACCGAGGGCCGGCTGGGCTTCGAGGAGACAATTTACCTGCTGCTGATGGGCACCCTGCCCAACCGGCAGCAGCTGGAGGACTTCTGCACCGTCCTGGGGGAGATGCGCACCCTGCCCCATATGTTCTCCGAAGACATGATCATCCGAAACCCCAGCCGGGACATCATGAACAAGCTGGCCCGGAGCATCCTCACCCTCTATTCCTATGACGACGACCCGGAGACCAGAACCGTGGAGAACGAGCTGCGGCTGGCCATGCAGCTCATCGCCCGCACCCCCATGATCATCTCCCACGCCTATTCCGCCAAGCGGTGCTACTATGACAAGGACTCCCTGTACCTCCACCGCTCCATCCCGGACAAGGGTGCGGCGGAGAACATCCTGGCCGCCATCCGCAAGGACCAGTCCTACACCGAGGAGGAGGCCAGACTGCTGGACCTCTGCCTGGTGCTCCACGCAGAACACGGCGGCGGCAACAACTCCACCTTCACCTGCCGGGTGATTTCCTCCTCCTACACCGACATCTATTCCTCCATCGCGGCGGCGGTGGGCGCCCTGAAGGGCCCCCGTCACGGCGGGGCCAACATCCGCTGCAAGCAGATGATGGACATGATCTGTGACGAGGTCCACGACTGGAAGGACGACGACGAGATCAAATCCGTTCTGGAGCGCATCCCGAACCGGGAGCTGGGGGACGGCAGCGGCCTGATCTACGGCATGGGCCACGCCATTTACACCCTGTCCGACCCCCGGGCGGCGATTTTGAAGCGGTTCGCCCGCCGCCTTGCGGTGCAGAAGGGGATGGACGACGGCCTGGATCTGGTGGAGTCCATTGAGCGGCTGACCCCGGAGGTGTTCCGCCGGGTGAAGGGGAACGACCGGCCCATGTGCGCCAATGTGGACCTGTACAGCGGCTTTGTCTACATGATGCTGAACATCCCGGAGGAGATGTTCACCCCCCTGTTCGCCGCCGCCCGGATGCCCGGCTGGTGCGCCCACAGGATGGAGGAGATTTACACCACGCCGGGGAAGATCATTCGCCCGGCCTACAAGTCCATGGTGCCCAAGCGGGAGTTTGTTCCCCTGGCGGAGCGGCCGTAAAGGGGAATGGCATCGGGACATTACACTCCTTAGACAAGGCCTGATAAAGGAAATAGGTGTTTGCCCTCCGGGCGGGCCCCATTTCTCGTTCCGCCGAGAAATGGGGGAAAGAGGGCGGCTTAGGGAGGAGCTCGGAGCCTCGCTCCTCCCTAAGAACCCTCCTCCTATAACCGCTGGGGCTTCGCGCTATCCAATTTATAAGTGGTCTGTCAGGCAACAGACGAAGTAACTTCTAACTGGTGAGACTGCCGCCGATGGCGGCTGGTCGGGATTGCCGCCTACGTTCCTGCCTTACGGCGGAACGTGGCGGCAATTTTGTTGCCCTTTGGTCGTGGAAATCTGACTGTGAGGATACGTGATTCCCCTCAATTCAGGATAGATTGCATCTTTACGTTGATGACATTGCCCTGAAAGGGTAGGGAGCGAAGCGGAAATGCCGCTTGACGGCGGAAGCGCCTCGGTCGGAGGCGGAGGGGTTTGCATCCATGTATGCAGGGGCCGCCCCTGCAGAAAAACAAAAATTCAGGCTTTACGCAGAAGCAGGGGGCGCACACTGTGCGCCCCCTGCTGTTGCGTGAGGGAAAACCCGGCGGCCAGCCGTCAGCCGCTGCTGCGCACCATCAGCCGCCAGTCCAGCAGCCGGGAGTGGGGCGTGTCCCCGTGCATCAGGGACAGCAGCTCCTGGGCGGCCACCTGGCCGGTCTTGTGCTGATAGTGACTGAGGGAGGTGATGGTCACCGGCTCCATCTGACTGTAATAGCTGTTGTCAAAGCTGACCACCGCCACGTCCTGGGGCACCTGCCGCCCCAGGGACAGCAGCTCCCGAATCAGGAAGTGGGAGATCTCGTCATTGTAGCACACGATGGCGGTGACGTCCGCCAGCCGCTCCTGCAAAAACCGCCGCAGGAATCCGGCGTCCTGCCGGTTCACCAGGGCCAGGCGGTCCTCGGTGTCGTACCAGCAGAAGTGGGCGTCCTCCACCGTCAGCTTCGCCTGGAGCAGCCCGCTGAGGAGGCCGTGGTACCGCTGGGGACCCTGCATATCGTCGCTCTTGAAGATGCCTCCCACCTTCCGGTGGCCCTTGCTGATCAGGTGCCGGGCCAGCTGGAGGCCGCCGCCGAAGTTGTCGTCACAGACGTAGGGAAACCCCTCCAGCTCCTGGTAGCGGCCCTGGAAAAAGAGGACGGGCACCCCCTTCTCCTGCAGGGCCAGGTACAGGTCGGCATTGGCACAGGGCAGGGCCGTCTTGCTGCCCTCCACCAGGATGCCGCTGAGGGGCTCCTTCAGCAGCCGCTGTAAAATCTCCCGCTCCCGGCTGACCCGGTTCTCGGTGGCGTGGACCACCGTGGGGTAGCCGTGGAGGGCAAGCTCCTGCTGGGCGTTGTGGAGGACGGTGGGGAAGATGTAATCGTCCACAAAGGTGACCAGGATGGCCACCGGAGGCGGGGTGGCGGACTGGCTGCCGGACAGGTAGCTGCCGCTGCCCTGCCGCTTTTCAATGATGCCGTCCTCCACCAGCAGCTGGAGGGCGTGACGGACGGTCTGCCGGCTCATCCCATAGCGGCGGGACAGGGCCTCCTCCGTGGGCAGGCGATAGCCGGGCTTGCCGCCGCTGGCCGCCAGCTCCTCCCGCAGCAGCCGGGCCAGTACAATATATTTTGCAGCCATGGGAGCAACCTCCTTTGCGTGGTGCGCTTTGCATTTTTTGGTTAATTACAGTTTAGCTGAAATGTTGGAAAATGTCAATGAATGTTCCGGGATTCTTTCCTGATTTTGGGGTAAAAAGTGGTGAAAAAACCCAAAAAAAGTAGCGGGGGGGGGTAGGAACCCTCAAAATTTTTAACTTCGTCCCAAATTTTTGAAAAAAAGCCGCTGAAGTTGTGCGCAAAATAACGGCGAAAAAAAGCCGTTCCTTCGACTTTGGACATAAAAAAACAAACTTCCGCCAGACAGAATGATAAAATTCTCAACCTTTCCCCGGCGGCAGGTCCCGGCCGGGCACGGAATTTGTACTATTTAGTAAAATTCATGCAAAATTTGTCTTGTTTAATTGAGAGAAAGTGTTTAAAATCGACAAAAACAGATTGACTTTTTTGAATGTTCACAGTTATAATAGGGGCAGACCCGGGAGGAATCCCCTCCCCGTGTACAAACCGAGGGCTGCGACCACAGCCCTACAAAAACGAAAGTGAGGAACCCTAAATGAAAAAGTTGTTTGCTCTGATCCTTGCTATGGCCATGGCCTTTAGCCTTGTAGCCTGTGGCGGCTCTTCCGACAGCGGCACGGATGACGACGGCGACGCCTCCTCCGCCAGCTCTGCCTCCACCTCCGAGGCCGAAGACGAGTCCGGCACCGAGGACGAGGGCGAGGCTGAGGCCTCTTCCACCGACGACACCTCCTCCGACGGCGAGCTGATCGTGGTCGGCTTCGCTCAGGTGGGCCATGAGTCCGACTGGCGTACCGCCTCCACCGAGTCCTGCCAGAGCGTGTTCACCGAGGAGAACGGCTATGAGCTGGTCTTCGTGGACTGCGACCAGGATTCCGCCGCCCAGCTGGAGGCCGTCCGCAGCTTCATCCAGCAGGAAGTGGACTACATCATCATCGACCCCATCGTCTCCACCGGCTGGGACACCGTCCTGACTGAGTGCGAAGAGGCCGGCATTCCCGTCATCGTCATCGACCGTACCATTGACGACTCCGACAAGTACGCTGCCTGGGTCGGCTCCGACTTCACCACCGAAGGTCTGGCCGCCGGTGAGTGGCTGAAAGCCTACGCCGATGCCAAGGGCATTGAAGAGCTGAACATCCTGGTCATCGAGGGCACCACCGGCGCCTCCGCCACCATCGGCCGTACCGAGGGCTTTCAGGAGATCGCTGACAAGTATGGCTGGACCATCCTCGACTCTCAGGACGGCGACTTCACCGAGGCCGGCGGCCAGGAGATCATGGAGTCCTACTGCAAGAGCTATGAGGGCCAGTTCAACGTGGTCATCTGCCAGAACGATAACGAGGCCTTCGGCGCCATGACCGCCATGACCAACGCCGGCGTCACCTACGGCGTGGACGGCGACGTCATCCTCATCTCCTTCGACGCCTGCACCGCTGGCCTGCAGTATGTCCAGTCCGGCGACATCAACGCTGACTTCGAGTGCAACCCCCTGGCCGCTCCCTTCGTGGACGAGGTCATCAAGCAGCTGGAAGCCGGCGAGACCCCCGAGACCACCGTTTACATGGAAGAGCATTGGTACACCTATGACGACACCGTCTCCACCTTCGAAGTGGACGGCGTGGAGCAGTCCGTCACCGTGGTCACCGACGAGATCATCGACGCCCAGTATTGATGCTTCTGTGAGCCTGTATCAACTCTGAACCCATGCAGGAAGGCTCCCTCCCTCAAAGGGAGGGGGCCTTTTCCCACCTATCCGGCGGAAGGGGCAGGCGGCGAAGCTTGCTTTCCTTTCGAAAATCCTGTATACTTTGAACTAGACGAGGTGAACAGCAGATGGAACACAGCGTAGTGCTGACTATGCGAGGGATTTCCATGACCTTTCCCGGCGTGAAGGCGCTGGACAACGTCGATCTGACGCTGTACAAAGGGGAGATCCACGCCCTGATGGGCGAAAACGGCGCAGGCAAATCCACCCTCATCAAGTGCCTCACCGGTATCAACAACTTTGAGGCCGGTGAGATTCATCTGGAGGGCATTGACGGGCCGATCCGGAATCATTCCACGCTGGACGCCCAGAAGAAGGGCATTTCCACGGTGTACCAGGAGGTCAACCTGTGCCCCAACCTGAGCGTGGCAGAAAACCTTTACATTGGCCGGGAGCCGCTGACCAAATTCCACACCATCGACCGGAAGGCCATGGTGGCGGGGGCCAAGCGCATCATGGCCGACCTGGACTTTGACATTGACGTAACCCAAAACCTTGAGAACTATTCGCTGGCATTGCAGCAGATGATTGCCATTGCCCGCGCTGTGGATATGGACTGCAAGGTGCTGATTCTGGACGAGCCCACCTCCTCCCTGGACGACAACGAGGTGGAGAAGCTCTTCACCCTCATGCGCAAGCTGCGGGACCAGGGGGTCAGCATCGTCTTCGTCACCCACTTCCTGGAGCAGGTGTACGCCGTCTGCGACCGCATCACCGTGCTGCGCAACGGCCAGCTGGTGGGCGAATACCCCATCGCCGAGCTGCCCCGTGTGAAGCTGGTGGCCGCCATGATGGGCAAGGACTTTGACGACCTGGCCGCCATCAAGCCCGAGGGCGAGGTGGACCTGTCCGGTGCCGAGATGATGATCGACGCCAAGGGCCTGAGCCACAAGGGCACCATCAAGCCCTTTGACCTGGAGATTCGCAAGGGCGAAGTGGTGGGCCTCACCGGCCTGCTGGGCTCCGGCCGCAGCGAGCTGGCCCGTGCCATCTACGGCGCGGACAAGGCCCAGACCGGCACCCTGAAGGTGAAGGGCCAGGAGGTCAAAATCAACGCCCCCATCGACGCCATGAACCAGGGCATGGGTCTGCTGCCTGACGACCGGAAGGCGGAGGGCATCATCGCCGACCTCTCCGTCCGGGAGAACATCATCCTGGCCCTCCAGGCCAAGCGGGGCATGGGCCACCTGCTGTCCCATGCCGAGCAGGAGGAGCTGGCGGACAAGTACATCGAAATGCTGCAAATCAAGACCGCCTCCAAGGAGACCCTCATCAAGCAGCTCTCCGGCGGCAACCAGCAGAAGGTGATTCTGGCCCGGTGGCTGGCCACCGACCCGGACTTCCTGATTCTGGACGAGCCCACCCGCGGCATCGACGTGGGCACCAAGACCGAGATTCAGAAGCTGGTGATCCAGCTGGCCCAGGAGGGCAAGAGCCTGATCTTCATCTCCTCTGAGGTGGAGGAAATGCTCCGCACCTGCAACCGCCTGGCCGTCCTCCGTGACGGCGAAAAGGTGGGCGAGCTGGACGGAGAGCTGACCCAGGAGCGGGTCATGGCGGCCATTGCCGGCGGAGGTGATTCAGAATGAGTAAAGTAAGAAAACTGACCCAGATGAAGCTGTTCCTCCCCATCTGCTGCATGATTCTGGTGATGCTGATCAACGTCATCTCAGACGTTGCCCAGGGGAACGGCGCCTTCAACTTCTTTAGCATTTCCATCAACAACGGCCTGCTCTACGGCCGTATCATCGACATCCTGAACCGCGGCAGCGAGGTGGCCATCCTGGCCATCGGCATGACGCTGGTGGTCTCCGTCTCCGCCGGTACCGACATCTCCGTCGGCTCCGTCATGAGCCTGTCCGCCTGCTTCTGCTGCATGCTGCTGGCGGGCTACGGCGTGTCCTCCACCAACGAGTTTGCCATGCCCCTGATCGTGGGCGTCATTGGCTGCCTGGCCATGGGCGCCCTCTGCGGCGCGTTCAACGGGACGCTGGTGGCATACTTAAACGTGCAGCCCATGGTGGCCACGCTGATTCTGTACTCAGCGGCCAGAGCCATCGGCCTGCTGCTGTGCAACAACCTGATCGTCTACGTCCGGGTGAGCAGCGACTTTACCAACGGCTTCTTCGTGGGCTACGACATCTTCGGCAGCTACATCGGCCCCGTCCCCACCCCCATCATTATCACGGCGGTCTGCGTCCTGGTGATGACGCTGGTGCTGAAAAAGACGGCCCTGGGCCTCTCCGTCCAGTCCGTGGGCATCAACCGGAAGGCCTCCCGCATCGCCGGTCTGAACTCCCAGCGGCTGATTCTGCTGTGCTACATCATCTGCGGCCTGTGCGCGGGCATCGCCGGCCTGGTGGCCTCCTCCCGCATCACCTCCGCCGACTCCAACAACATCGGCCTGAACTATGAGATGGACGCCATCCTGGCGGTGGCCCTGGGCGGCAACAGCCTGGGCGGCGGCAAGTTTAACCTGGCCGGCTCCATCATCGGCGCCTACACCATCCAGGCCATCACCACCACCATGTACAACATGGGCGTTTCCACCTCTCAGGCCCCTGTGTTCAAGGCCATCATCGTGATTCTGATCGTGGTCATCCAGGCGCCTCCCTTCAAGGCGTTCATGGCGAGCCGTAAAGCAAAGCGTGACCTGAAGCGGGCAGCAAAGGAGGCGGCGAGCGTATGAATAAACCGGCAAACGCGCTGAAAGAGCGCAGGCAGATCAACAGCAACACCCTGCTGCTGCTCATCACCATCGCCCTGTTTATCGTGATGTATGTCGTCGGCTGCATCATCTATTCCGGCAAGGGCTTCACCCATCTGCAAACCTTCCTGAACATCCTCATCAACAACGCCGGCCTCCTCTGCGTGGCCTGCGGCATGACCTGCGTCATGCTCACCGGCGGCATCGACATCTCCGTGGGCGCGCTGATTTCGCTGGACTGCATGATTCTGGCCCAGGGTATGTCGGAGTGGGGGCTGAGCACCATTCCCCTGTGTATTCTGGTGCTGGTCATCGGCGTGGTCTTTGGTATGTTCCAGGGCTTCTGCGTGGGCTATCTGGAGATTCAGCCCTTCATCGTCTCCATGGCGGGCATGTTCTTCTGCCGGGGCATGACGGCGGTGATTTCCACCAACCAGGTGTCCGTCCCGTCGGACAGCCTGTTCTACCAGTGGGCCAACTTCAAAATCGAGCTGCCCTTCGGCGGCTACTACAACAAGAAGGGCATCCTTCAGGTGCCCTACATCCGGGTCAGCGTGGTGATTGCCCTCATCGTGCTGGTGGTGGTCTTCCTGCTGCTGCGCTACACCAAGTTCGGCCGCAGCCTCTACGCCGTGGGCGGCAGTGAGCAGTCCGCCGCCATGATGGGCCTGAACGTGAAGAACACCAAGATGAAGGCCTATATGCTGTCCTCCTTCCTGTGTTCCATCGGCGGCATCTGCTACTGCCTGAACACCATGTCCGGCTCCGTCTCCCAGGCCACCGGTCTGGAAATGGACGCCATCGCATCCTCCGTCATCGGCGGCACGCTGCTGACCGGCGGCGTGGGCAACGTCATCGGCTCCTTCTTCGGCGTGCTGATCAACGGCACCATCTCCAGCCTGGTGAAAACCAACGGCAAGCTGCTGTCCTCCTGGGCCAACATCGCCACGGCGGCGCTGCTGTGCTTCTTCATCGTACTGCAAAGCATCTTTGCCGTGCTGAAGGACCGGAAAAAGTAATCAATCAACTGAATCCGGCGACAATGGGCGCGTCTCCCCGGCGAAAGCCGGGGGCGCGTCCCCGCCGCCACCTAAACTGGCAACTTCACGCGGATGGAGCTGCTTTCTGCTGTTTCAGCCGCGTTTAGTATATACGGGACCTCCCCCCGGAGGCTCCCAACTTATGAAATGAGGGAAGTTTATGACAAACGAAGAAAAGCGCCAACTCGCCATCGCCGCCTGCCAGGTGCGCATGGGCGTGGTAACGGCCACCCACGGGGCAAAAGCCGGGCATCCCGGCGGCAGCCTGTCCGCGGCAGAGGTGTTTGCCTACCTGTACAACAGGGAAATGCGGATTGACCCGAAGAACCCCAAATGGGAGGACCGGGACCGCTTTGTCCTCTCCAAGGGCCACACGGCCCCCGGCCTGTACTCCGCCCTGGCCTATCGGGGCTTCTTCCCGGTGGAGGACCTCCCCACCCTGCGGCATATTGACAGCTACCTCCAGGGCCACCCCAACATGAACACCGTCCCCGGCGTGGATATGTCCACCGGCTCTCTGGGTCAGGGGGTCTCCTGCGCGGCGGGCATGGCCAAGGCGGCCAAGTACCTGGGCAAGGACGTGAACGTTTACACCCTCCTGGGCGACGGCGAAATCGCCGAGGGCGAGGTGTGGGAGGCGTTCCTCTTCGCCGCCCACTACAAGCTGGATAACCTCTGCGTCATCATCGACCTGAACGGCCTGCAAATCGACGGCGCCACCAAGGACGTCATGAACACCGCCCCGGTGGACGCCAAGCTGGAGGCCTTTGGCTTCAACGTCGTCTCTGTGGACGGCCACGACTTCGACGCCCTGGAGGGGGTCTTCGCCTCTTTCCACGGCTGCCAGGAGAGGCCCACCGCCATCCTGATGCACACCACCAAGGGCAAGGGCGTCTCCTACATGGAGAATCAGGTGGGCTGGCACGGCAAGGCCCCCAACGACGCGGAATACAAAATCGCCATGGATGAGCTGAGCGCAGCTATGGCAGAACTGGAGGCGGCACAATGAGCGACGTGAAGAAAATCGCCACCCGGGACAGCTACGGCAACGCCCTGGTGGAGCTGGGCAAGGCCCACAGCGATGTGGTGGTGCTGGACGCGGACCTGGCCGCCGCCACCAAGACCGGCACCTTTAAGAAGGTGTTCCCGGAGCGGCACTTTGACTGCGGCATTGCCGAGTGCAACATGGTGGCGGCAGCCGCCGGTATGGCGGCCATGGGGCTGGTGCCCTTTGCCTCCAGCTTCGCCATGTTCGCGGCGGGCCGGGCCTTTGAGCAGGTGCGCAACTCCATCGGCTATCCCCATCTGAACGTGAAGATCGGGGCCACCCACGGCGGCATTTCCGTGGGCGAGGACGGGGCCAGCCATCAGTGCTGTGAGGACTTCGCCCTGATGCGCTCCATCCCCGGCATGACGGTGCTGTGCCCCTCCGACGACGTGGAGGCCAAAGCCGCCGTGAAGGCCGCCTATGAACTGAACGGGCCGGTGTACCTCCGCTTCGGGCGGCTGGCTGTGCCGGTGTTCCACGACGAAGCGACCTTTCAGTTCCAAATCGGCAAGGGCGAGGTGCTGACCGAGGGCAATGACGTTGCCATCCTCGCCAACGGTCTCATGGTGAATGAGGCCCTGATGGCGGCGGAGGCGCTGAAAAATGAGGGCATTTCCGCCAGAGTCATCAACCTCTGCACCATCAAGCCCCTGGATGAGGCGCTGGTGCTCACCGCAGCAAAGGAGTGCGGCAAGGTCATCACCTGCGAGGAGCACAGCGTCATCGGCGGCCTGGGGGAGGCCGTGGCGGGCCTCCTCAGCGAGACGCTGCCCACCCCCATGCGCCGCATCGGCGTCCGGGACGAGTTCGGTCACTCCGGCCCCGCCGCCGCCCTGCTGAAGCAGTTCGGCCTCAGCGCAGAGCATATTACCGAGGTCGCCCGGGACTTTGTCCGGGGCTGACAGGGAGGAACCACAATGGATAACGCAAAAAAGTGCCTGGGCATCGAATTTGGCTCCACCCGCATCAAGGCTGTGGTCATTGACGAAGCCTTCCGGCCGGTGCAGTCCGACGACTACACCTGGGCCAGCAGCTACGAAAACGGCGTCTGGACCTACGCTCTGGACGAGGTCTGGGCGGGGCTGAAAGTCGCCCTGCAGGGCCTGGGCCAGGTGGACGGCCTGGCCGCCATGGGCATCTCCGCCATGATGCACGGCTATCTGGCCTTTGATAAGGACTGGAACCTGCTGGTGCCTTTCCGCACCTGGCAGAACACCATCACCGGCCCGGCGGCGGAGGAGCTGACGGCCCTGTTCCGGTTCAATATCCCCCAGCGGTGGAGCATTGCCCACCTCTATCAGGCCATCCTGAACGGCGAGGACCATGTGAAGGACATCGCCCACATCACCACCCTGGCGGGGTATGTCCACTACTCCCTCACCGGGGTGAACGCCCTGGGCATCGGGGAGGCCTCCGGCATGTTCCCCATCGACAGCGCCGCCCTGGACTATGACCAGGCCATGCTGGACAAGTTTGACCATCTGATTGCGGACAAGGGCTATCCCTGGCGCATCCGGGACATTCTGCCCGGCGTGCTGCTGGCCGGGGAGGACGCCGGTTCGCTGACCGAGGCCGGCTCCGCCAAACTGGACGGCCTGCTGCCCGCAGGCATCCCCGTGGCTCCGCCGGAGGGGGACGCCGGCACCGGCATGGCCGCCACCAATTCGGTGGCCCCCCGCACCGGCAACGTCTCCGCCGGCACCTCCATCTTCTCCATGGTGGTGCTGGAGAAGCCTCTGAGTAAGGTCTACCCGGAGCTGGATTTGGTGACCACCCCCACCGGCAGCCCGGTGGCCATGGTCCACTGCAACAACTGCACCAGCGACATGAACGCCTGGGTGTCCGCCCTGCGGGAGACGGTGGAGCTTTTTGGCGGCAGCGTCTCCACCGGCGACCTGTACACCAAGCTGTATGAAAAGAGCCTGGAGGGCGACCCGGACTGCGGCGGCGTGCTGGTTTACAACTACCTGGCCGGCGAGGGCGTCACCCACCTGGACGAGGGCCGTCCCCTGGTGGTGCGCCGCCCGGACAGCAGTTTCACCCTGGCAAACTTCCTCCGTGCCCAGCTCTACTCCACCATGTCCACTCTGAAGATCGGCATGGACCTGCTGGCCCAGGAGCAGGTAGCCATCGACAGCCTCACCGGCCACGGCGGCCTGTTCAAGACCCCGGTGGTGGGCCAGAAGTACATGGCGGCGGCCTGCAACGCCCCTGTCACCTGCATGGAGACGGCGGGAGAGGGCGGCCCCTACGGTATGGCCCTGCTGGCCGCCTATCGGGCGGGGAAAGCCGACGGCGAGACGCTGGAGGCGTTCCTCTCCGGCAAGGTCTTTGCCGGGGTGGCAGGCACCACCCTCCAGCCGGAAGCTGAGGACGTGGAAGGCTTCAACCGGTTCCTGACCCGGTACAAGGCCGGTCTGGCCGTGGAGCGGAACGCCGTGGAGACCCTTTAAACGACTACATTCCGTTATATCATTAAGTTTGATAACGATTCGTAGAAAGGACAGCAAGCATGAAACAGTATGAATTTTGGTTTGTGGTGGGCAGTCAGTACCTGTACGGCCCGGAGGTGTTGGAGATCGTGGCCGCCCGGGCCGCCGAGATGGCGGAGCAGCTCAGCGGGAAGCTCCCCTACAAGCTGGTCTATAAGGTGACCGCCAAGACCAACCGGGAGATCGCCGACGTGGTGAAGGAGGCCAACTATGACGACGCCTGCGCCGGTATCGTCACCTGGTGCCACACCTTCAGCCCATCCAAGATGTGGATCAACGGCCTGGCCAATCTGCAAAAGCCCTACTGCCACCTGGCCACCCAGTACAACAAGGAGATTCCCAACGAGGAAATCGACATGGACTTCATGAACCTGAACCAGGCCGCCCATGGCGACCGGGAGCATGGCTTCATCGCCGCCCGGCTGCGGATGCCCCGGAAGGTCATCGCCGGATACTGGCAGGACGGGAAGGCGCAGACCCGCCTGGGCGACTGGATGAAGGCCGCCGTGGGCGTGGCCGTGTCCAGGAGCCTGAAGGTCATGCGTTTTGGGGACAATATGCGGGAAGTGGCCGTCACCGAGGGCGACAAGGTGGAGGTTCAGACCAAGCTGGGCTGGCAGGTGAATACCTGGGCCGTGGGCGACCTGGTGAAGGAGATGAACGCCGTCACCGAGGCGGAGATCGACGCCCTGATGGCCGTCTATACCGACAGCTATGACGTGGCAACCGACAACATCGACGCCATCCGCTATCAGGCCAGAGAGGAGATCGCCATTAAGAAGATGATGGACGCCGAGGGCTGCAAGGCCTTCTCCAACACCTTCCAGGACCTCTACGGCATGGAGCAGCTCCCCGGCCTGGCCTCCCAGCACCTGATGGCCCAGGGCTACGGCTACGGCGGCGAGGGCGACTGGAAGGTGGCCGCCATGACCGCCATTTTGAAGGCCATGGGCGAGGGCGGCAACGGCGCTTCCGCCTTCATGGAGGACTACACCTATCATCTGGTGGAGGGTCAGGAGTACAGCCTGGGGGCCCATATGCTGGAGGTCTGCCCCAGCGTGGCCGCCGGGAAGCCCCGCATTGAGACCCATCACCTGGGCATCGGCATGAACGAGAAGGACCCCGCCCGGCTGGTGTTCGAGGGCAAGGCGGGGAAGGCCATCGTGGTCAGCCTCATCGACATGGGCGGCCGGCTCCGCCTCATCGTCCAGGACATCGAGGCGGTGAAGCCCATCATGCCCATGCCCAACCTCCCCGTGGCCCGGGTCATGTGGAAAGCCATGCCGAACCTGACCACCGGCGTGGAGTGCTGGATTACCGCCGGGGGCGCACACCACACAGTGCTGAGCTACGACGTCTCCGCCGAGCAGATGCGGGACTGGGCCCGGATGATGGACATCGAGTTCGTCCACATCACCAAGGATTCCACCCCGGAGAAGCTGGAGGAGGAGCTGTTCCTGAAGGACCTGGCCTGGAAGCTGAAGTAAGGGGAGAGACGCCATGCTGGAAGAACTGAAAATCAAGGTCTATGAGGCCAATATGGAGCTGCCCCGCCGGAACCTCGTGACCTACACCTGGGGCAACGTCAGCGGCATCGACCGGGAGCAGGGCCTCTTTGTCATCAAGCCCTCCGGGGTGGAGTATGACGAGCTGAAGCCGGAGGATCTGGTGGTGATGGACCTGGACGGCAACAAGGTGGAGGGCAGCATGAACCCCTCCTCCGACACCAAGACCCATCTGGAGCTGTACAAAGCCTTCCCGGAGCTGGGGGGCATCGTCCACACCCACAGCCCCTACGCCGTGTCCTGGGCGCAGGCCCGGCGGGACATCCCCTGTTACGGCACCACCCATGCCGACTACTTCTACGGCCCCATCCCCTGCGCCCGGAACCTGACGCCGGAGGAGATCGACGAGGACTATGAGAAGAACACCGGCAAGGTCATCATCGAGACCTTCCAAAGCCGGGGCATCAACCCGGTGTACGTCCCCGCCGTGATCTGCGCCAACCACGGCCCCTTCACCTGGGGCAAGGACGCGGCCCAGGCGGTGTACCATGCGGTGGTGCTGGAGGAGGTGGCCAAGATGGCCATCTTCACCGAGCAGAACTGCCCCACCGTGGGCCCCGCCCCCCAGTGCATTCAGGATAAGCACTTCCTGCGTAAGCACGGGCCCAACGCCTATTACGGCCAGGGGACGGCGAAGTAAGGAATTTCCTTCCAACGGAATACAAACAAAAAGCGGAGCTGCCGCAGGATTTCCTCCTGCGGCAGCTCCGGCTTTGTTTCATGTGTGCGTCCGGGCGGTGTCACTTAGCATTTTAAATTGACAGCGAATCCCTTACCGTCCGTTCCGGTTATAGGCCACCACCAGCCGGCGGTTGGGCTCGGTGCCGGTGGAGTAGGTGCTGATGCAGGGGTCATAGTCCTGGAGGGCGGCGTGAATCACGTGGCGCTCGTAGGCGTTCATGGGCTCCAGCATCATGTTCCGGCGGTACTTGATGGCCTTGTTGGCCGTCTTTTGGGCCAGACGCTGGAGGCTCTCCTCCCGCTTGGCGCGGTAGCCCTCGGCGTCCAGATGGATGCGCACCCGCTTGGACTGGCCCCGGTTGACGGAGTAGTTGGTCAGCTGCTGAATGGCGTCCAAGGTCTCGCCCCGGCGGCCGATCAGGGCCCCCAGGCTCTCCCCCACCAGCTCCACGCTGTACACCCCGGTGTCGGACACCTGAATGGCGGGGGTGGCCTCCACCTCCAGCTGGGCCATCAGGCCGGTGAGGAACCGGGCGATTTGGGCGGCCACCTCGTCGTCCTCGGCGGGGGCGGAGAACACCGGCTCCGGCGCAGGGGCGGCCTTCTCGGCCGGGGCCGCCTTGACGGGGGCAGGCTCCCGGACGGGGGGCTTTTTGCGGTCCTTCCGGGGCTTCTTCTGGGCGGGCTTCTCCGCCTTTTCCGCCTTCTCCGCCTTCTCCGCCTTCTCGGCGGCGGGGGTCACGGGGACTGC
>JAJQBL010000139.1 GCA_021203325.1 Clostridiales bacterium
GACTGGCCCCCATCCAGACCAGATTGGGGAAACAGATGGGGATGATGTAGCTCAGGTAACAGAAGAGGACATTGCTCACAAAGCTCTGCCTTGCGTTCAGCGGGTAGCGCTCCGGGTGTTCCGTCTCCCCCAGTCCGGCCATGTTGGAAATCAGGGGAAAGCCGCCGGGAAACGCGTATTCCTCAAACTGATGCATCAGCATCCCCATCCAGCTGAAAATCAGGATGACCCGGAGCCTGTCCAGGTGGTAGCCGCCCCACAGCCCCATGGCAAAGGCCAGCAGCACGAAAAGAACGCCGCCGATGTAATACCAGTTTCGCCTCCAAAACTTCATTTGATGAACCTCCTACAGAGCATAATATTGACAAATCTCTGTGATTTCATTATAATAGACGAAAACGGTTTAAGTCAACAGACTGTTGGCGTTAAAAATGTTTTGTGGACAACACTGGCCCGCTTATTTGTGTTAAAGTCAACAGTGAGCAAAAATTTGTCGAGGTGAACCAAAGGAATGGAAAACCAGAGGGTACGCATCAGCAAGACCATGCTGAAAACAGGGCTGCTCAAGCTGCTGCGGGAAAAGCCGCTGAGCCAGATCACGGTCTATGAGCTCTGTAAGGTATCGGAAATCAACCGCACCACGTTTTATAAATACTACGGCAGCCAGGAGGAGCTGCTGCGCGAAATCGAATCAGACTTCCTCCATCAGCTGGACGAGGAGTTAAAGCAGGTCATCACCCAAAGCGACAACGCCCTGCCGCTGGTTTTGCAGCATTTGTATGACCAACGGGAGCTGTTTTGCCTTCTCGTCCGGTCTGCACCCATGCAGGAGTTCTCGGCGCATCTGTTCGCCATCCCCAGCATCGGCATTATTTTTCGGAATGTGCTTGATGAGAGCAGCTACTCGGAAACGGAGGCGAAGTATATTCGCCAATTCGTCTTTCAGGGCACCTTTTCCGTCCTCTACGACTGGCTGAACAGCGAAAGCCCGGAGCCGGTGGAGAAAATCGCCGATGTGCTGGGGCTGCTGAAAAGCAAATTGTAAACGTCTCTGAACGCAAAAATAACCGGCAGGTCGCCACAATTTTCTGTGACGACCTGCCGGTTCCTTCCTTTCCAATTTTTTAGCGGTTACCGGTCAGCCCAAAACGACCGCTGTTCATGGCAGCAATCACACCGCCGTCGATGAGAATATCAGTGCCGGTGATGAAGCCGGCTTTGTCACTGAGCAGGAAAGCGCCGAGTTCCGCGATTTCGTCCGCCGTGCCCACACGCTTTGCGGGGGAGGCGTCGATCATGGCCTGATAGCCTGCGCCATTGGCATGAAATTCATCATAAGCAAGGGGTGTGACGATGATGCCGGGGCTGATGGTGTTGATGCGGGCGCCCCGGTCGCCCCATGTGGTGGCAGCGGCGGTGCGCACCCTCAGATGATTGCAGCGCTTTGCTACCATATAGGCATTGCCGGAACGTTCCATTGCGGTGTGCTTTACGATGTCCAGTTCTTTTAGATTTTCGGAAGGAACCGTCGCCAGCTGCTGTTCCGTTTCATAGCTCATGGGCATCATATGACCGGCCTGGCTGGAGATCACCAGTCCTGCCCCGCCGTTTGCCATAACGGGGCCGAAGGCATCCAGCGCCCAGGCCGTTCCCACAAGGTCAAGCTGAATGATATGTTCCGGGCTTGCCTGATTGGGAGAAGCGCCCGCAGAGCCAATGAAATAAAGGATGACCCCTTGGCCAGACAGGAAGTCATCCACCTGGAGGATTTGAAAGATCGTACCCTGATGGTTGGAGGCGGTTCGCCCCCTGCGCTCCGGGCCTTGCAGGATCGCATTGTTCGCACCTATGGACTGAAGCACTTCAACAGTCAGAATCATGACACAACATTGACGAACGTGGCTGCCGGAAAAGGTGTGTGCATTGCGCCGGGATTTCTAAACGATTTTTCAGGGGAGTTTGCCTGGACGCCGGTAGATTGCGAAGAACATATGAGATGCGTTCTGTGTACCCATGCAGGAGAAAACAGAAAGAGTGTGAAAGCATTCCTTACTATTCTGCTGGGGCTATATCAAACTTGATAAAGATAGAAACGAAGGCTTCTAATGTTGCGAAAATTATGCCATCAGCGTTCCGCAGGAATGCGTAGCCGCCACACCAGTGGTGTTCTTCAAAAAAGGGGATTGGGGATACGCCCCAACAAGCAAAAACCGTCAGACCGCCGAAAGGCGGAATGGCGGTTTTTGGACTTTGTCTATACAAAGTCCCTGCTTGCGACTTAGCTTCTCAGAATAAAAAGAACTGAGAATCTTATAAAGCAGGAGCAACAGTCAGGTCGGCACAGTCATTGACCAAAGAATAAATAGGAATACCAAAGCCTCCGTCCTCGTCGATTCCTTTCATTAGCGTTTCGACAAAGAACGCAACCCAATCTTCCGAAGGAGGTTCCGGATCATTATCTGTCTGAGGCGTAACCCATATGCCACTTCCGGCTTCTTTCGTGCCTGTATTTCATACCAGTCCCAATGAGCAGTCATAAAAGTCAAATGTGCCTATAAAAACGTGTGAGCCCGCCGGCACAACTATATCGAGATCATCTGGCACTTCACCACGGGTAATCATCATACGACCGAGGATTTTGCCACTCTCTTTTTCAAATTTTTCTATGCTGCCATTCTCACGGAGCATTCTTTCAACCACGTCAAATTGTTCTGCGTCTGCTAGCATATTTTTACCTCACCATCTCGATGCTGTTGTCCTTCTTTCTATTTTGAGTCAGGTATTTATTGAACGGCCGGTTGCAATGCCAGTTTAAAGTCCTGCTCATTTGCTTTCATTTTTTCAACGAAACGATCATAATCACAGACTTCACATGGGATTTTCAGCCCATGCTTTATAACACAGATATTTTCCCTTGGCGCTACATCCTTTTCATAGGTTGAACCTTGATTCAACCATAGCTTTCTATCCTCAGTTTCTCCTGCTTCGGGATATAGATAATAACCTTCCTGCGCGTCAAAACGAAACATATACGCAAGCACCTGTAGATAATCCCTGTTTCCAATATTATCAATCGGCTTGTATTTGGCGTCAGCAATGATTCGCCGTTCACGATTCCGGCTGATGAAATCAGGATAGATCAGACCAACATTCCCGGCGAAAAGTCGCTGCGCTCCCCGCCCGGCCTTATTCATCGGATGATAGAACGTATCGCCAATCAGAGAGTTCACGTATTCTTCCCATAGCCAGGCACCGTCAAACAAAATTCCATATATGCGTCGTGTCCCCATGCCAATCTGATGCTTTTGTTGCTGTAAAATCAGAATACACAGGTGTTGCAGGGCACGGTATTCCCGATAGTATGCGTGTCCGATCACGTTATGTTTGTTTTCCGTGATTACTTTCATCCTGTCGTGAGACTCATAATTCGGGGTGGCTTTAATGACAAGCTTTACTTCATCTCTTACCTTCGCAAGAAGGGAATAGCCATAGGGCTTTCTTTTGATGAATTCGATGGTATGCCGTATCAATTCCATCAATTGATTATCATAGGAATATTCTCGCTGACTGTATGACACCTTTCCCGTAAATGGCGTATTCCTGGCTATGTGTCTTGCAATATCTATTGTACCTTTTACAGCGCTGTTGTTATAATCATAACGAATATAGGCCTTAAAGGTTCCTTTCCGCATTGCCATCCTGAGATAGTAGGGAAACAAGAACAGCAATAGGTTGAACAGTCGGCTATCCTGATCTGCATCGGTTTCCAAGTCAACGATATTCGGAAAATCCATCACCCGTTCCAACAGATATTGAAAGAAGAAGTCGCTCCCATCCTTCGCAAATCGAGACTCGATTACAAGTCGTTCATTACCATAGCCCAGGAAACCCATAACATTTCCGGACCGGTAGGTATCATTGAAACTTTGAAGAATGAACTGGTCTTTTGTAATATCCTCAGCTTCATCAATGACCTCTGGGAAGACAAAGATTCCCTCACGTTCGAGCTGTTCAAGTGTCTTATCCGCAATTTTAGTGGTCAGGTTTGGTATGTCAGAAAAATTCTCTTTCCGTGCCTGCGTATTGTCCTTAATCCTGAATTGTTTCATTGACATCACCATCATCCGGCTTCTTATAACCGTATGCCTTTGCAAATTTGTCCATGATGCCTTTTTCGTCATACATTCCCTGTATGTAATCTTGCAGGAGCGGCTGTAAGTAATCTGTCCATAGCTGATCGAAGTTAAGTGTTTTCAGTTTCAGGAAATACGAAGCACCAATCTGATAATTTTCATTCAACTCCGCCACGCTTGCAATTTCTTTGTTTAAAGCACTCATGCGGCGAATCGCTTCTGCTTCCAGCTCATCATCGTCAAGGGAGGCCAGCATTTCAAGATGATCGTCAGCACGCAGTTCGATAAAGCGGAACCGGCGGCGCATTGCAAAGTCAAAACTATCCACTGACCTGTCAATGTCATTCATGGTTCCAATAATATAGACATTCTCCGGAATATAAAATTTTTCGTCCGGGTTATCGTGAAGATTGGAATACTGTGTAGAGACTTCCCCCGCACGTCCACGATAGCCAGGGTCAATAGCAAAAAACAGCTCCCCGAAAATCTTGGACATTTCCCCGCGGTTAATTTCATCGATAATGAAAATATATTTTTTCAGCTCTACGGAACCAGCACCGGTCACAGGCTTGCGATGCTTCTTGGCCTGGATAGCATGACAAATAGGGAGTTCATACGAATACCCCTGTGTCCCGAATTTCTTACCGAAGAATTCTGTAACTTCTTTCACTTTGCTGAACTTCCTGCCAGACTCAATCATCTTCTGTATATTTTCTCTGCTGACAGAAAGCCTTTTCACAGTTTCGTTGTCTGGGATATAAACATCAATGTGTTTTTCGTCATAACCTGTAATAAAGAAGCTGTGCCCATTCACTGTTTTCAAAGAAGCTGCGTTGCTGCTATCCAAATCTAAGTCGAGATTTTCGAGATAATCTTCAATCATCTGTTGGGCAGAGACTTCTTTCTGAATTTCTTCTTTTGACTTCTGCGAGTCTTCATAGTTCTTCCTGGCGCGCGCAACAAATTTTTTGAACACACCGTCTTGCAGCTCGAACCCCATAGAACCGTCTTCATTGACTCTTGGGCGCAAGCCCTCCACAAAATCTGTATAATCATAGCTTGGATGGAACTGAACAAATTCCACCTGCTTGCGCTGTTCATCCGTCAGCATTGTGTAATCATCAAAATAACCGTTGCTGATAATGTCCGTTGCAATTTCCTTCGCAAGATATGATTTGCCGGTTCCCGGAGCGCCGCGGAAAATAATATTTTTCGACTCTATCAAAACAGAGGAGTACGGGTTCCTGTATCCCTTAAATTGCTGGACAAGTTCCTCCTGAACGGTAGCCTCTGATTCTGCCTCAGATTCCTTTTCCTCTTTTTCCCGATAGGTCAGAACGAATTGGTCACCGGTATCTCCGAAGCGCTTCAGGCATTCCTGAACAAAGATAACCGTCGAGAAGATATTCCAGCAATAAACGACAAATTGACGACCATTATCATAACCGTATGTCAAATACTCTAAGGTGTTCCTATGCTTTTTGTACTCATCCACACTTGAAAAGATGCCGCAGATCATCTCACTGTTCGGATTATACTTGCAAATCGGGAAATTTTCTTTTTCTTCAACGGATAATGCTGACAGTTGCTTTTCAAATATCTGGCAGGCAATTCTGGGCATGGTCTGATTGGAGTTTCTTCTTTCGCCCTTGCTGTAAGCGCGTTTGACGACCTCCCCATTCGCCCTTTTGAAATACGCATTGAGGGGCTTGTAACCATCACCAAGAGACAGATTATCCATCGTAAAGCGTTCATCCGTGGATGTAACTGCATCAGCGGTAATTGTCAATTCGTATTTTTCCTGCTTTGTCTGAATATCAAACCCCTGCCCCTGGAGGTATGTCTTGGCCTCCACAGCATTAAATCCTTCTACGGAAATGTCAGCGCCGTTTGCAATGTGATCAGCCACTGCTATCACATATTTCGGAGGGTATTTTTTCCCGTTCTCCGTGACGAGTTCATATTTTGTACTCTGATTGTGGAACGGGACGCCGTTTTCATCAATATACGTTAAGGCATCCAGTATATCCTGTTTCTTGATCTTAGGTATAGCCATATCGCACCTCCAACTGTTTTTTCTCACCACATGGCGTTTCCGGGTTCTGCTGCCGACACAAAATCATATTAAAATCTCAAATTAGGTTAGCTACTATACCGCCTGAAATTCTCGGCCTGCTCCATGACTTTTTCAAACACTTCTTCATCCCATTCTGGCGGATACCCGTTTTTGTAGAGAAGTACGGTCAGCTCCATATTGAGCTGATTTTTTATATCATCACGGGTAGACCAATCGGCGAACTGAGCCTTGTCATCCGCCAGCTCCTTTATTTTCCCGGCAAGGACAACACATTTATCATCATCGTAAGGAAAACAGATACCATATGTGCCCTTTAGTTTACGGGACAGCCCCATGAATCGCGTCTCCATGTCCTTGCTCATCTGGATATACTCGGCTGCATGGTTCAAGCGCATAAGCCGCTCCAACAGTTCACCGGAATAGAATTTTGTGGCATCGAAACCGGAGAGCAGCTCATCAATCATAGCCATATGATTTCGGAAAATGCCAGTGTGATGTTCAGATCGTCAACCGGGCTTTCCTGTGGGCCACCGTATTGCTTCACAGCCTCCATCATATCTTTTTTGATTCCAATATAGTCAACTACACACAAACCTCTACCGGAAAAGTCTCAGTCTCAGAAAGACGAAGAAAGACCGTGTGGATGCGCGCACGATTGCAGCTATGTTTTTGTCCGATGTGGGCCTCAAGCCCTACACAGACATAGCATACCACCACGAGGAGCTAAAGTCACTAACAAGATACAGATTTGACAAGGTGAAAGAACGGGCAAAACTGAAGCAGTCCGTGGCCAGGCTGGTCCGCATTCTGTTTCCGGAACTGGAAAAGCTGGTGTCCAGCCTTCACATAGCTGCGGTGTTCTTTTCTCGTGTCTATTCTACACCTGAACCGTGCTATTTTCTACCCCATTCGTGTCCAGTTTTAGTTTATCACTTCAGTATGCTTTTTTCGCTAAAACTTGCAAAAAAAGCGAAGGTTTCTGCTTCAGCAAACGCGGAAGCGGAAACCGTTTTTTTTCGGGAGGCTTTTTTCAAAGCCTCATAATATGCTGAACTGCGATAGAACGCCTTGACTGCCGATTGCAGATTTCTAGTAGATTGGATAATAAATAACTAGGGAACATCTGAATAAATGGACAAGAACGAATTGCGAGGAAATTTGCGTCTGCGACTCGCATGGCCTGCGGCCATTGCTCTACAACAAGCTGCACTTCGTCTGCATTCGCGCATAAGAGGAATTGGCCATCGCCGTCAAGCGGCACTTCCGGAGCTTCGCTCCTCCCTGTCGGCCTGCGCTACAGAAAAAGGCGCAAAGGCGCAGGATCAGGAGCGCAGTCAGGCGCGGGCATACCCCTTGAGGGTAATCCTGACGTATTTCAAGACTTTGTAAGATTTTGCATAAGACATTCAGTTGAACAGCGATTTATTTTATACAGCACCAGTGGAGCGCCCCGCCCGGCGGACACCGTTTTCCCTGCCGCCGCATAGGATGTACGGTATCCGTTCCCATCCACCTGACGGCAGCGCCACGGCGCATGGAGGTGTCCCATGAAGCAGCCCCCGGAATCCCCCCTCACCTTTGTCATGGCCCCCTGGGAAAAGGCCTTCCAAGAGGAAGGCGAAGCCGTGCTGACGGCCTGTGCCGCCCTGCCCGCCTTCTCCGGCGGGACGGTGCAGGCCCGGGGCCGCCTGAACCGGTTTTATCGGCACATGGAGGCCTGCTTCCGCCGCAGGGCCGCCCGGCTGGCCCGGCAGGCCGGGGCGGAACGCGCCGCAGCCAGGAGCCGCTCCCGCTGGTTCTCCCCCTGGCAGTGGACCCTCTCCGCCCAGGTGCGGCAGGCAGGGGACAGCCTGGAGGTGGTCTGGCAGGTGGAGGACGGCCGGGGGAAAATCCGCTCCGGGGTGGAGGGCTGGCGTCTGCCGGAGGGCGCCCTGGAACGCCCCCGGTCAGTTCTGCCCGGGCGGCCGGGGAGTGTCCCTACGAACAACACTAACAACTAACAGCGAAGCGCTTCCGGCCACGAACCACTGGCACTACCATCTCCCTCAGTCAATCTCCTTATCGCAGTAGGCGCAGCAGCATCTGCCGCCGGTTTCCTTCACCAGCGGAGGCAGATAGTGCTCATACTGGGTGATGCAGTTGGGGTTTTTGCACACCGGTTTTGTGCCGATCTCCACCGGGTCTGGGATGCGATGCTCCTGCATGGCCAGATCCATCAGCAGGCTCATCCGGGCGTACATCCCGCACCGGGCCTGCTCAAAGTATTTGGCTCTGGGGTCGTCGTCCACGTCCACGGCGATCTCGTCCACCCTTGGCAGGGGGTGGAGCACCAGCATGTTCTCCCTGGCCCGCTCCAGCTTCCGGCGGGTCAGCACATAAATGCCCTTCACCTGCTCATACTCGATGGGGTTTTGGAACCGCTCCTGCTGGATGCGGGTCATATACAGCACGTCCAGGTTGGGCATCACCGCCTCCAGGCTGGTGACCTCCACGAAGCCCATGTTCTGGGCGCGCATAAAGGCCCGCATATACTCCGGAATCCGCAGCTCCTGAGGGGCGATGAGGTAGAATTTGATATTGTCAAATTTCGCCAGGGCTTTGATGAGGCTGTGCACCGTCCGGCCGTTTTTCAGGTCGCCGCACAGACCGATGGAAATGCCGTCCACCTTGCCCAGGTAGTGCTGAATGGTGGTCAGATCCGCCATGGTCTGGGTGGGATGCATATGGCCGCCGTCCCCGGCGTTGATGACGGGGGACTCGGAGTAGAGGGAGGCCGCCTTGGCCGCCCCCTCCCTGGGGTTGCGCATGACCACCACATCGGCATAGGCGGACACCATTTTAATGGTGTCCTTCAGCGTCTCCCCCTTGGCTACGGAGGAGCTTTTGGGGTCCGCGAAGCCGAAAATGCTGCCCCCCAGCCGCATCATGGCGGTCTGGAAGGAGAAGTTGGTGCGGGTGGAGGGTTCAAAGAACAGGTTGGCCTGAATCTTCCCCCTGCAGGCCTGACTGTAGGCCGCCGGGTCCGCCATGATTTGCTCCGCACGGTCATAGATGACCTGCCACTCCGCCCGGGTCAGGTCACCAAAGTCGATCAAATGCCGCATCTCAAAACCACGTCCTCTCCTGGTATCGGTAACAGTATACCATACTTTCCCCGGTGCGGCAAGGCTGGCCCGAAAGACTTTGGGCCAGATTTTTCACCGGAAATTCCGGCTCCCCTCCGTATGGTTTGCCCCGCGGACGCCCATACTGACCTGGGGTGAAGAGAATGGAGCTTTTTTGGTACGGCGTCCTCTATTCCTTTTTGGGGTTTCTGCTGGAGGTGGCCTTTGCCCACGTCACCGGCGCCCGGAAGAAGGACAGGAAGTGTTTCCTGCTGCTGCCGCTGTGCCCGGTGTACGGCCTGGGGGCGGTGGGGATTCTGCTGCTGCCCCCGGCGGTGCAGGGCAGCGTTCCGCTGCTGTTCCTGGGGTCGGCGGCGGTGGCCAGCCTGGCGGAATACGGCATGGGATGGTTTTATGAGCGGTGCTGGGGGGTGGCCTTCTGGAATTACCGCGCCCTGCCGGGCAACGTGAAGGGGCGGGTTTGCCTGCCCTTTTCCCTGTGCTGGGGGGCGCTGGGGGTCGTGCTGGTGCGGTGGGCGCAGCCGTGGGTAGCCCAGGCGGCGGCCATGCTGCCCGGCGTCCTGCTACCCCCGGCGGCGGCGCTGCTGGCGGCGGACTTCGTGTGCAGCGGCCTGCTGCTGCGGCAGACCCGCTCCACCGATAGTTTGCGCTGGTACCGGCAGGGGAGTAGGGGTTAAATTTTTGAAAAGCACGATGGAAAACCACCGTGCTTTTCTTATGTCCAAAATTTGTCCGTCGCGCCCTGGACGGCGCAGATCGCTGCGAAGTTGATCTGAAAGCCCGCCCGGCGAATCAGCAGACATAAATGCGTTGCAAAATCTTGAAATCCGTCAGGATTACCCACAAGGGGTATGCCCGCGCCGTTTTTTTTGATGCGTTTTCTGACACCAGTTTATTTATCTGTTCTTCGGCTTCATGCCCCAGAAAACCAAATTCTCAATGATAACGATGGCCGTAACAACCCCCAGCGCGACCCAGAAGCCGGGGTCCAACCCGCAAATTTCCTGCGTTCCGAACAGGGTATTCCAAAGATTCATCCAATTCATGGCGCACCTCCTTATAACAATTCACCGTAGTGACGAATATAGGCTTTTTTCAGACTGGTCGCCAGCAGCATATAGAGCAGGATACAGGGAATCAGATAGGCAAAGTAGCTGGCTGGCAAAGCCACGAAGCCCAGCATGGTTCCGATTGGCGTGAACGGCAGGACGGTCACAACTGCGATTCCCGTTATGGTCAGCAGCGTCACAGGCGCAGAAGCATGGCTCTGGAGAAAGGGCAGCTTGGGTGTGCGGATCATGTGAATCACCAGCGTCTGGCTCCACATGGACTCCACAAACCATCCGGCCTGGAACATTGCCATATATCGGAACTGCATCTCTGCAAGCTCTGCGCCGCTGAACTGGGCGGCAAGGTCGTGATACAGAACGCCGCCGGATACAAACAGGGGACAAAATACGAAGTACATGAAAATATAGGTTGTGAAGTCAAAGATGGAGCTGGTTGGCCCAATCCAGATCATGAAGCTCCCCACGCTGGATGCGTCCCACTTCCGCGGAACAGCGATAAATTCTTCATCCACATTGTCCCAGGGGATGGCCGTGCAGCTCAGGTCGTAAATCAGGTTCAGGAAAATCAGGTGTACGCTCATCATGGGCAGGAACGGCAGCAGCGCCGACGCCGCCAGCACAGAAAACATATTGCCGAAGTTGGAGGACGCCGTCATCTTGATGTATTTGATCATGTTGGCGTAGGTCTTGCGCCCTTCAATGATCCCTTCCTCCAGCACCATCAGGTCTTTTTCCAGCAGGATAATATCTGCCGATTCCTTCGCCACGTCCACCGCCGTATCCATAGAGATTCCGATGTCCGCAGCTTTCATGGCGGCGGCGTCGTTGATGCCGTCCCCCATAAATCCCACCGTGTGACCGTTTTCCCGCAGAACGGACACGATACGGGCTTTCTGGTCAGGGGTCAGCTTGGCAAATACATCCGTTGTCTCTGCGGCCCTGGCAAGCTCCTTATCTGTCATGTGTTCCAGGTCGGAACCGAGCAGCATATTGCGGACCTTCAGCCCTACCTGGGCGCAGATGGTGCGGGTGACCTTGTCGTTGTCCCCGGTCAGGATTTTCGTGTGGACGCCGTGGGCTGCCAGAGCCTGAATCGCATCGGCAGTCGATTCCTTGGGCGGGTCGAGGAACGCGAGGTACCCAATCAGCACCATATCCGCCTCATCCTTCGCACCGAAAGCACCGACCGGCGATGGATTGGTTTTGTGGGCGATACACAGGACCCGGAACCCCTTTTCGTTCAGCTCATCTGCCGTTTGCAGAATCCGTTTGCGCACATCCTCACACAGTGGCTTCACCTCGCCGTCCAGCTCCGCAAAGGAGCAGACGGAGAGCATTTCTTCCACAGCGCCCTTGGTAATCATCTGCGTTTTTCCGGTCTTATCCTGTACCACCGTGGTCAGGCGGCGGCGGGCGAAGTCAAAGGGAATTTCATCCACCTTCGTATAATGCTCCGACAAATCCGTCAGCTGCGGATTTTCCCGCTCTTCCTCCTCGGTCTTTTGGATAATCGCCAAATCCATCAGGTTTTTATATCCGGTCTGGAAATAGCTGTTCAGGTATGCGTGGCGCAGCACCCGGCTGTCCTCCTCGCCGTCCACGTTCAGATGATACTCCAGCACCACCCTGTCCTGGGTGAGTGTGCCTGTCTTGTCCGTGCAGAGAATGTCGATTGCGCCAAAATTCTGAATGGAGTTCAGATTTTTCACGATGGTCTGCTTTTTGCTCATGGAGACTGCGCCTTTCGCCAGGCAGGTCGTGACGATCATAGGCAGCATCTCCGGCGTCAGCCCCACTGCGATGGAAATGGCGAACAGAAATGCGGACAGCCAGTTTCCCTTTGTCAGACCATTGATGACGAATACCAGCGGCACCATCACCATCATAAACCGGATTAACACCCAGGAGACGGCATTGACGCCTTTGGTAAAGCTGGTCTCCACCGCTTCCCCAGCCACTGCCGACGCCATGGAACCGAACAGCGTATGGTCTCCCACACAGACGACCACAGCGGTGGCGCTCCCCGAAATCACATTGCTGCCCATAAAGGCGATATTGGAATAGTCCGTCACGGTGTCCGCCGGTTCCGCCACAAGCGGCGTCTTCTCAATCGGCTCGCTCTCGCCGGTCAGACTGGCCTGGCTGACAAACAGATCCTTTGCCTCCAGAATCCGCACATCGGCGGGGATCATATCCCCGGCGGAGAGATGGACAATATCCCCCACCACCACCTCATCCGGCGGAAGCTCCATCTTGGGGGCGTCTTTGCGGGTGACGGTGCAGGTGGTGGTGATCATGGCCAGCAGCTTTTCCGCCGCATTGCCGCTCCTGGACTCCTGCACAAAGCGAAGCGTACCGGAAATCAGAACCATTGTCAGAATAATGACGACTGTGATGCAGTCAAAATCCTCCGGTTCGCAGCCGAACAGGGAATAGTAGGGCAAAATCATGTCCGTGATGGTGGAGACGACGGCCAGGCAAAAGAGAATCGCGGTGAATGGATTGATAAAGGCTTCGGCCAGACGCTGCGCCAGCGACTTCCTCTTTTCCTTTGTCACATGATTGGAGCCGTTCCTGCTGCGGCTGGTCACAACCGCCTCCTCGTCCAGCCCGGTCAGCGCGGTATGCAGCTGCGCCAGAACGGAGAGGGTCGGATTCGTTGCCGCAAACGTGATGCGGCTGTTCTGCTCATCCCGCATCACGGTTTTTTCCGCCATCTGACGCAGAGCCTCACGGGTGATTTTCTTGTTCATTGGCCTTCCCTCCTTTTCGGTCATAACACTTCCCATCCGGCGCTCACGACCTCCGACAGTGACAAGATCTGCCCGACAATGGCCTCCAGCACACGGTTTTTGGGCTTTCCGACGGAATCATATTCCGCAACGATCTCCACCTTGTCCCCCACCACATCTCCGCTTTCCAGGTTGGTCAGATAGAGCGTTTTGCAGGAGTTGCTGTTGATGAGCAGCATACGAAGCTCATGCTCTGCCATTTCCTGACAGGTGACAGAGATGCGGTATCGCTTTTCCGATTCCTCCTCCCCGATGACGGGACTGATTTTTCTGGCCAGCGGGCGGAGAATCAGGTTGGATAGAATCAGGATGCCTGCGGCTGTGACTGCCATCCGGTACATACCGGAGCTGGCGAGGACGCCCACCGCCGCCGTACACCACAGGGTCGCCGCCGTATTCATCCCCCGCACGGATGCACTTTCCTTGAAAATCACACCGCTGCACAGGAAACCGACGCCCTGAACGATTGCTGCTTCCACCCGAAAGGTCTGCTCTGATTCAAACAGAAGGGGAAACAGGGTGAAGAATCCGGCCCCCATGCTGATCAGCACGTTGATGCGGATGCCCGCCGTATGGCCGGTCAGCTGCCGCTCCAATCCGATGGCAAAGCCGAGGGCCAGTGACAACAAAATGCGGAATACGAAATCTGTGTAGAGCATTGCGCGCCTCCTTTCTCGTCCTGTTGTGATTCTACAAAAAAAGCAAGGAAGATCACATGGTCAAAACCTTGCGATTTCCTTGCTTTTTGACAAGAATTATTTTTAGCGACCCCTTAAATCCTGTCGCTGAATTTATAGCCGATGCCCCAGATGGTCAGGATGTACTCCGGTGCGTCGGGATGCGGTTCGATCTTCTTCCGCAGCTTCCGGATAAACGCCATGATATTGCTGTCGTCCATCAGATACTCGCCATCCCAGACGGCCTGATAAATCTGCTCCTTGGTGAACACCTCACCTCGGTTTTTTGCCAGAAACAACAGAATATCAAATTCTTTCGGCGTCAATGAGATCTCATTCTGCCCCATTTTCACGCGCCGGGCGGCGGGGTAGATATGCAGCTCGCCGCAGACGATTTCGGAAGCAGTTGACACGCTGCCGGCATTGCCCAGCTCCAGCATCAAGGTCTGACTGTTTCCCTGTGCCAAATCGGAAAGCGCTTCCAACAGCTCCTGTGCACCTGGGGCGTCCCCCGGCGCTGTTTTCAGTTTTTCACGCAGCCAGGAAACCGTAACGGAATCCAGGCTGACAAAACCAACTTTTTTCTTCATGGGACACCTCCTCACAGCAGCTCCTGGTGCTTCTGAAAATAGAAGTACTTTGCGCCGCTGATGGCAAGCAGATAGCAGGTCACATCCAGCAGCAGAAAACCGTAATAGCCCACCGGAAGGGCTGTCAGTCCCAGATAACCGCCCACCGGTGTGACCGTAAATACCGTAAACAGGACGACCCCCAGAATCGTGACCAGGAAGACCGCATGGGAGGGCTTGCTCTGGAGGAACGGGATTTTGGCGGTACGCAGCAGATGCAGAATCAGCACCTGTGTCCACATGGATTCCAGAAACCACCCGGTCTGAAACAGGGAAATGAAAGCCGCTTGTCCAGAAGGATCAAGTCCGGCAAAGCTGCCCCCGCAAAGAGAAGGGCAGAGAACGAAATACAGGAACGCGAAGGTCAGCACATCAAAAACGGAGCTGATTGGGCCAAACCGGCACATAAACCGCCCCAGATGTTTTCCTGTCCAGTGAATCGGCGCCTCCAACTGCTCCGCATCCACATTGTCCCAGGGCAAAATCAGGCACAGCGTATCATACAGTAGATTTAAGAGCAGCAGCTGGAGCGAGGTCATGGGAAAGAAGGGCAGCAGGACGCTGGCGACGACGACAGCGCAGATATTCCCGAAGTTGGAGGAGGCCGTGATTTTGATATACTTCGCCATGTTCGCAAATGCCCGCCGTCCCTCCAGAATACCCTGCTCCAGCACATTCAAATCCTTCCTGAGCAGAATGACATCGGCGCTCTCCTTGACGGCCTCCGCCGCCGTATCCACGGAAATCCCCACGTTGGCGGCCAGCTCTGCGGGCAGGTCGTTCATCCCGTCCCCCAGGAACCCGACGCTGTGGCCATTCTGCTGTAAAAGCTCCACGATCTGCGCTTTCTGCCGGGGCGCCAGCTCCGCAAAGACGGTGGTCTGCTCAATGAGCAGGGGAAGCTCGTTTTCAGAGATTCGCTCCAGCTCCGCGCCGGTCAGGACATGGTCTGTCTCTATGCCGAGGCGGGAACAGATGGAAATTGCTGTGTTCTGGTCGTCCCCGGTCAGGACGCGAATATCCACCTTCAGTTTTTTCAGACGCTCCATGGCCTCCGCAGTGCTCTTCTTCGGCGCGTCGAAAAAGCCCAGATACCCCAGCAGGATGAAGTCCGATTCCTCCCCGCTCAGAACGGAGGCACTGGTTTTCCGGCAGGCAACGGCAAGGACTTTCATACCGTCCTCGGTCATCTCGTCCACGATGGCATGGGCGTCCCTGGCGGAATTTCCCGGAATCGGAATTTGCGCGCCCCGGAACTGGACATACCGGCACCGTGACGCAACTTGCTCCACATTGCCCTTGATGATATGCAGATTTTCCGTTTCCCCTTTCAGCAGGATTCCAACGAACTTGTGGGTGTAATCAAAGGGCTGCTCATCCAGAAGGACGCTGCTTTTGGAAAGCGCTTCAAAATGCGCTTCCATGCCGGGCATTTTGCGGCAGTTCAAAATCGCCGTGTCCAGGTGATTTTTCACGCCGCTGTGATAGTAGCTGTTCAGAAAGGCATAATCCAGCACCGTTTCGCTCTCATTTCCCAGAATATCCATGAAATATTCCAGCGTAACGGTATCTTCGGTCAGGGTTCCCGTCTTATCCACACAGAGCAGATCCATACTGCCCAGGGACTGCATGGCGTTGATGTTTTTCACCACCGTTTGCTTTTGCCCCATGGAAAAGCTGCCCTTGGCCAGACAGGCGTTGACCACCATCGGCAGCATCTCCGGCGTCAGCCCCACCGCAACAGACAGGGCAAACAAAAATGCCTCCAGCCAGTTCCCCTTGGTCAGCCCGCTGGCGAGAAAAACCACCGGAACCAGAATTGCCATGAACTTGATCAGCACCCAGGCGATGGACGCCGACCCGCGGTCAAACTCCTCTTTTCGGTTCGAGGGCGCTGCGGAGAAATTCCCGTAAACGGTATCGGCTCCGACGGCCAGCACGATGCCGGTTCCCCGTCCTCCGGTGACGGTCGTCCCCTGAAAGACGGTGTTGCTGTACTCACTGATTTTGGTCGGGACTTCCGTCAGCGGCAGGTTATTCTTCTCCAGAATCCTGCTTTCTCCGGTGATGACAGACTGGGAAACAAAGAAGTCTGTTGCGTCCGTCAGGCGAATATCTGCCGGGACACGGTCCCCGGCTTCCATACGGACCAGGTCACCAACCACCAGTTCATCCGAACACACCTCCTGCCAGACGCCGTCCCGGCAGACGGAGACGGTGGTCTGCACCATCTGGGTCAGTCGGTCGGCAACACGCTTTGCACGAAGCTCCTGAATCAGCCGTATGATACCGCTCAGCACCAGCATCACGCTGATGATCAGAACCGAGGAAAGCCCCTGCCCGTATTGCTCCGGCATCAGAATATCCGTGAAGAACAGGATAACCGCCAGCAGGAAAAGAATCACCGTGAAGGGGTTAATGAATGCTCTGCGGACGCAGTGGGGGAGGGTATTTTCCTTTTTATCGCTTACCGTCCGCTCGTTTGCGCCATATTTTTTCCGATACCGATGCACCTGCTCCTGGGTCAAGCCCCTTTCACTGGAACAGGTTTTCTGGGTGACAGTCGAACAGGGAATGCAGGCGTATTCCCGTATGCGGGGATGAATCATCTCTTTCATGGGCCAGGTCTCCTCACCGCTCAAGCTTTGTTGTCCTCATTATAACATAGAAAGTAAAGTGCAAATCTTGCTTTTTTCTTGTTCCTGCGCAGCGGCTTCTCCGGCCGCATCCGTGACTTCGGCTGGTTTTTCGTTGTCGTATTGTTCTTCAGATTCTGCATTGACTTCTTTCCATGTATCTGTTACAATATGAGTTAGGCAACACTAACATCATGTGGAGGGAAGAACCGCTATGAACAAACACGGTGAAATCCAATTCGACGCATTCGGCGGAGAAGCAACTTTTCATGACGGCATGGTGGCCTGCGTTCCCTGCCGGAAAGGAGTACATGACCGATGAGCAGTTCTATCTATGTGCTTGAATGTGTGGTGATGTGCGCCGTCTTCGGCGTGTTCGTTTTTGGAACGATGCTGGTCGATCCTGTGTCCTTCATCGGCGACTATCCGCCGGAAATTCAGGCGCAGTATTATTCCTCACAGCACAGGGAAGCGGCAAAGGAAAAGATGACATTCCACACGATTCTCCGAAAAGGTATCGCTATCATCGCATTTCTGTTCCTGTTTGCGTGGATGGCGCATCGGGCGGGAGCGGAAACCTTTGCGGACGGGGTCCTGTTCGTGTACGGCTACATGCTCGTGCTGGCGGCGTTCGATACCTGCGTTCTCGACTGGGTGCTGTTTGCCAACATCAAACGGGTGCGCCTGCCGGGGACGGAGCATATGGACAGGGAATATCATCAGAAATGGTTCCATGTGAAGGCCATGCTGCCCATGCTGCCGGTGTTTGCCGTGGGAGGGTTTATCATTTCCCTGGTCATGACGTGGATTTGGTAAATCGATGGGAAAAGAGGGGTACAAATGTCAAAATCAGCATCAGAGTTTCAGGAAAAGGCCATGGCGCTGCTCTATCGGGGCAAGGAGATTTTCAAGCCCCTGAGCGGGAGATAAAACACTATGAAGACATATAAAAAGATTACTCTTGCCCTTCTCTGCGGTCTGTTGGGCTGTGTGTGCTTTGGCGCAGGGGATTGGCTCATGCTCTACGGTGACACGGCCTATTCCGGGGCAGTTTCCTGGCTGACGGAAGGCGCGGCGGAAATCGCCCCCTGGCGCAACAGTCTGGCCATGGCGCTGGCCTTTCCCGGCATCATCCTGTACGGGGTTGCACTGTTTGCGATTGGGCAGCTGATTCAGGAAGAAGGGCAGAAAAAAGTTTACCATTACCTGACCGCGTTCAGCCTGACCCCGTGGCTGTGCCTGCATCTGTTTTACATCATGATTTTATATGGCTTCGCCTGGATGAACGGCAACGGATACGCCTCCGCCGCTATTCCGGTTTCAGAAGCAGTCTTTTCCCAGTTTTCCTGGCTCGTCCTGGTGAGCGAGGCGTTAATGCTGCCGCCCTACCTCTATTGGGGTTGGCTGGTACTGCGGAAACAGAGCGTCCTGCCCCGGCAGATGGCCCTGTCCAATCCGCTGATTTTCTATCTTGCGTTGAAGCTGATCACCCTGCTTATGCCGGATTGCGCGTTCCGACTGGCCTTTACCAACGGCCTGATGAGTGAGAGCATGGTGTTGTGGTTCGGAAGTATATTGGCATGGTCGCACTTACACCGAAACAGCAAATAACTTATAGCGCGGCTTAATTACAAGGAGGGCGAAATATGAGCTTCTCTCAAAATACCTGCAAGGAAAGCGCGTCGGCATGAAATACACCGGTCAATCTTGGGCTGTCATCATTCCGTTTATGAGGAGACTACTGGCGAAAAAGTATGGCCGAAAGTCTGCAAACGAATACATCACGAAAGCAAAGCCCCTCTACCGGCAAATGCTGGCCCAGGCGGAGGACATCGGCGCGAAAAATCCCATGGCCCACAACATCTATATGTCCTTTGTGTTTATGGCGCTCTGGAAAGCGGCTGACGGCGCCATTACGCCGGACGATATGCGTGAGATGACCAGGGAGCTGCTGGAAATGAAAATTGTCCGCAAGGCCATGGGAGGCGGTCTGAATGTCAACAGGCCAAGGGATATGGACAAACTGAACGGGAAATTCCATAAATGCGCGAAATGGGCGGAGGAACATCCGGAGTATCGGGATAAAACCTGGGATTTTCATTTTGACGACACGCTTCACAAGTCCGGAATATATTATCATTTTACGAGATGCCCGTTAAACGATTACGCAAGAACCTACAGTTATCTGGAAATCCTGCCGGTGATGTGCGAGCTGGATTACCTGCTGGCAGGGCTGTACCACGCCAGGCTTTATCGCGAGCAGACGCTGGCAGGCGGCGGGACGATATGCGACTACTGGTTTGTGGGAGATCGGGAACAGGCATGAATAAAAAATATGGGACATCTACGCCCCGATTTACGAGAAAGCCATGCGGGGCGACCGGAGAGCATACGGCCTGATGTACGAGCGCATCCCACAGGTCATTCAGGGGATGGACGTGCTGGGGGTCGCCACCGGCCCCGGTCTGCTGGCGAAGCACGTCGCCCATGCCGCACATAAAATGATTGCCACGGATATCATCCGCCATGACCTGCAGCACGAGGAATTGCTGGGCTACCATCCGCAAAAATGGGTCAGCGAAGCAGAGAATTGCTGCGGCATATTGACAGGCGGGTGAATCCGCTTGCAGAAGGATTGGGGAGATGCCCCAACAGGCAAAAACCGTCAGACCGCCGAAGGGTGGAATGGCGGTTTTTTGGATTTGGTCTGTACCGGGAAACCTGCTTTTCTGTCGAAAGGTCTCGCGCGTTCGTTATTTTGACTATTTGGCGGGAGAAGTTTCCGTCATCTATGACAAAAACCACCGCCGGTTCACCTGCAGGCTGCGCGATTTTTATCCATATCGTATGAGAGTAAAATGGGGATAAAACTGCGTGAAAACACACTTTCCTGCAAACGGAATTTTGCCAGAATTTATTTTAAATTTGTCTTGAAAATCTGTAAGATTGCTATTCCAATTTGTGCGTATCTGTGGTAATATACTA
>JAJQBL010000065.1 GCA_021203325.1 Clostridiales bacterium
GGCACAGAAGCGGTTTGCCGGGACGCGGCTGCTTCGTTCCGCCCTTCTGCTGCCTATGGCGGTGGGCGTGGCCAGCATCGTGACAGCGACGGAGGCGCTGTTTTCAGAGACCGGCATGATAAACCGTATCCTGGAGGCACTGGGGATTCCGGCGGTGGCCTGGCTCGACGGCCCCGCCGCGTTCTGGGTGCTGCTGGGGCTGTACCTCTGGAAGAATTTCGGCTATAACGTGGTGCTGTACCTGGCGGGGCTGAACGCAATCCCCAGGGCTTACTACGACGATGCGGAGCTGTCCGGAGCCTCTGCCTGGCAGAAGCTCCGCGCCGTCACCCTGCCCATGATGACGCCCACTTTCTTCTTCGTGTTCGTCATTAGCGTTATGAACTGCTTTCGCACCTATCGGGAGGCGTTCCTGCTGGTGGGGGAGCATCCTCAGTCAGACATCTATATGCTCCAGCACTATCTGAGCAACAACTTCAAAAACCTGAACTACCAGCGCCTTTCCGTGGCGTCGGTGTGCCTGTTTCTCCTCGTTTCGGTGCTGGTGGCCGTTTTCTACCGGTTCCAGCGGCGCTATGAGGGGGCGATGCAGTGAAAAAACGGCATATTGGGGGCACCGCTTTTGTCCTGCTGCTGTGCGCGGCCCTCCTGTTTCCGGCGGTCTACATCGCGGTGGGCGCCCTCAGCCATCCCGGCGGCCTCTATCGGGTTTTCATTCGTCAGCCGGATTATCTGTACAAATTCTGGAAAACCCTGGCGCTGGACATTGTGGTGGTGGGCTGTCAGATTCTGGTCAGCTGCCGGGGCGGCTTCGCCTTTGCGAAGTTCACCTTCCGCTGGAAGCGGGGGCTGTTCTTCCTGATGATCGTCCTGATGATGCTGCCGGTGCAGGCGACACTGGTGCCAAACTACATCATTTTGGACAGGCTGCGCCTGCTGAACACCTGGGCGGCGCTGGCGCTGCCCTGCATCTTCCTGCCCTTCGGCACGGTGCTGATGACGCAGGCGTTTCGCAGCGTGCCGGACGAGGTTCTGGATGCGGCCCGTATGGACGGCGCAAATACCTGGCAGACGCTGTGGTAGGTGCTTGTCCCAGCCTCCAGAGGCGGGGTGATCAGTCTGATTCTGCTGACCTTTGTGGATGTGTGGAACATGGTGGAGCAGCCTATGGTGTTTTTGCAGGATGCGGAGGACTACCCGCTGAGTGTGTTCCTGGCGGTGGTCAACCGGACAGATCTGCCCCTCAGTTTTGCCGGAGGGCTGCTCTCCATGCTGCCGACGCTCCTGCTGCTCCTGTACTTCCGGGATGAGCTGGCGGAGGGCGTCACCTTTACGGGGGTGAATTAGAAATGGGAAAACGAGGCGTTTTGCGTCTGACCGTGGTGATTCTGATCGCGCTGCTGGGCTGCACGATGCTCTCCGCCTGGGTCTATGACACGCTGCTCCCGGAGGTCACGGTCTGCACCCCGGAAAGCGGCACGGTGAACGGGGAACGCTATCCCCTGGTCGTCCCCGCCTCCTGCGTGTACCAGGACAACAACGGCGATTTTGTATTCCGCCTGAAAGAGATGGACGGAAAGTGGAAGGTGGAGCGCAGCTCTGTGACCGTGCTGGACAGCGACGGGCGTTATACGGCCATCCGCAGGGCAACTTCCGATGAGATTCAAATCGCCGCCTTCCCCTCCCGCGCCCTGCAGGATGGGGCGGAGGTGAAGGTGGTGGAGTGAGAATTTGATGCGCAGTTTTGTTTGCGGCAGAAAGAACTCTTCCGGCGGGGAGGCTTCTGTTCCAACATTAAAGATGAAGGCAGGTGGGACCAATGTGGGTTTTAAAACTCTAGGGAACCTCTGAATGAGATGATGCATACAATCACCACAATACGCGCCTTGTCCTTCTTCTTTTCGCCTGACGGCGCCGCTTCACTATACAAGTTCGTATCGGGCGCTTGTCCGCTCTGAACTTCCTGACTTTGTGCAGGCGAATCGGATGGGTTCGCTTTCTGTGTGTCTGGGGTTTGCCTGTCTGGATTCGTGCGTTCAGACGGGACCGTATCCTGCGCCGCAACAGGCTGATTGTCCGCCTGCGCGGCGGCGGGAAGCGGTGCCGGGATCAGTGCCAGCGCCTCTTCCGGGATAGGTGTGCCGTCGTTTGCGCAGAATCGTATACGCTTTGTGAGTACCTTGCCACACGTTGGGCACCTTGGTATTCTGGCGCCGCATTTCGCGCAGAATTTTGAGTTATCAGGGATGTCTTGTCCACATATTTGGCATTTCATTTTTCCCGCTCCTGTTCTTCGTTTGCAGGGATTCGTGCGCCGCAACGGCCACAGAACTTCGCCGAGGGAACCAGCGGTTGGCACAACTGCAACCCGATAGTTTTCTGTTTTTTCGGACAGCCGGGTCAGGATCTCCTCCATACTTTCTTTGGCATTGTCAATATCATCATCACCAGCAACAGCTCAGCGGTAATCAGCAGCACTGCGGCAGGAAGATTCCCCAACACCCTCAAAATCTTAGTAATCATAGTAGTAGCCGACGGGCTCCATCGTGTTCAGCACCCAACACCGGTCAACATCCCAACCGATCATAGTCCGCTCCCCTTCGTCGTAGGAATAGAGGTCTCCATCGCTTATATACAGGATGTTGCCCTCTGCACAGCGGGTATAGAATTCTACATCATCCGCGATCATGGTGCCCTTGCCTTCATCATCAAACACGGTCAATTCATATCCATCACTGGTGTAGTCCGTATAGGCCAAAATGAGTCCATCTTCGTAGATCCTAATGGTATCTAAGAGAATATCCCGTGCCAGCAGCTTGCTCTCTCCGTTGACATATTGATAGAGATCAAAGTAATACGCATCATCACTATCGCTCCAATAAATGTTGTATGCGTAATATGCGTTGGAGTCTTCCATCGGGAAATATACGCCATCGCTCAAATAAGAAAACTCACCCACTGTGCCGTTGCTAATGGCAGCAAAATAAGTATACGCATCATAGACATCGTCACCCACAGTGGCATATATGCCTGACCCGGCAACATAAAATCCGACTTCGTCATAATCATAATAGAAGTCATCTATATCCTCTGCGGCACTTGCCGAAATCTGAACCGGTGTTGTACTCCCGTAGCACAGCAGATAGTTTTCCGCTGAATGATCGATAGAGAACAGGGAGGTCACACTGCTTGTTGAATAAACGTTTGCCATATCAATTGTTTCCGTGACCATATCCGGTGTATTGTACAGAACGGCGCCGGTATAAGCATAGGTGCTGGTCGAAAGCACGTTTTCGGCGACAGCCGTTAATGTGCCATTTGCATAGCAGTAAATCGTTTGAAGCGCATAATCGTTTTCACTGTCCTGCAGGGTTTCCCTGATATCGATCCGGTCGGTGGCCTCTTCGTACGCCTCGTATGCGGTATAATAAGCGTCATCTATCGTTTCGCCAGACTGGTATTTGTTGTAGCAAAGCCACAGCCACATCCATTCGTCTTCAGGATCATCACTATACGTATTCTGAATTTCCTGCAGCGCAGCTTTTACCTCGTCCGTAACCAGAATATAGCCATTTTCATCTGCAGAGGCAGCAAACGTATCAATAAAGCTCTGGGTCGCCGCATGGGTGGCATCGGAATTAGCGCTCCAGTCGATATCCAGCGACTCCTCCATCGAGTAGGACCATATTATGCTCTCACCATACCAATAGAGGTCTTTCGTGCAGGTTGTATAAAGCTCATCATAATCGCTTTCAGACAAATTTGAACCATATACCATTTTATAACTATATTCAGGGATGCTGTAGTCGTCAGGATCCGGTTCCGTAATACCTGCATCAGCAGATGCATATGTATCCTCAACATAATCGTAGAGGGAAATTGTTTCACCGTTTTCGACCATGAAATATATCATTCCATCATCGACGTCCAGTATCGTGACATCTTTCCCAAGCTGCTCTGAATCCTTGTCAAATCCAACGACATACAGCGTTTCGTTATAGTCATCGTCGCTTTTTGTATAACAAATATGGTCAAAGTCATCCGTATTGTACAGGCTATAATAGTTGGATGCCAGTTTTACCTTGCTGTCCGGATCGGTAACGTACATACCATATAACGTGTACCCTTCGTCATATGTTCCGGTCGAATACACCACACGCTCCGCACCGTCAGTGTAGAACAGGTTGACCGATTTCGCCAGCTGCGTTGATTCGCTGCCATCGTAATAATACAGCGTACCATCGCCGTTTTTATAGAGTACCGTCTCATCATCGATACACTTGAACCCCAGGGACACATTTGACGCAATGGTTTCAATGTAGTTGTCATTCTTGCCGGAATCCGCTTTCAGCTTCCCGTATTCGGCCCGGCACAGGGTTCCGATTCCGTTCAAAGAATCATACTTTGTGTAGTAGTAGATATATTTCCCGCTGGGACTGAAGGATAACAGGCTGGAATACGCATAATCAGACCGGCTGGAAGCGATTTCAATCGTCTCAACTTTATTCAGGTTGGTAACCAGTTCATAATCGCCATCCGACAAATAGACATAGGCGTTGTCGCCGCCTCCGCCTGCGGAAAAAACCACCTGAATTACGAAAACAACGGCAACAATCACTGCCACTGCTGCCACCGCGATACCGATCAGCTTTTTATCGACCTTTTTCCTGGCGCTGGGCGTGACAACCTTAGCCGCAGGCGGCGTATCCGGCTGCACATTGGAATACTGCGGGGGCACCGCCGCCCCAGAATCAGGCGTTCCCTCCGAAGGCACCTCTGCCTCATACAATTCTGCGAGGCTCGCGCCGCAGTTGCCGCAGAACTTGCTGCCGTCAGAAACCATCTTGCCACAATTAGGACAAAACATTTTTCTTCCTCCTCATGAATAAAAACTGATATTATTCCATTTTATTGCCATACGAAGGGCAAAAAGCGGAATCAGCAGGCACAGATGCGCCGCAGTTGCTGCACGCTCTTGCAACGGGCTGCGTGTCAGCGGGCTGTGGGTCAGCGGGTTCCGGGATCGGTTGCTTTGTCCCGCACTCGCTGCAAAACAATACGTCGGCGGCGAGCGGCTTTCCACAACCAACACATACCCGCTGTGTTTGTTTATTAGGGGCAGTCCGAATGATTTTCAGCCCACATTCGCTGCAAAAAGCTGCGTTCCTGTCGATTTTAGCCTTACACCTCGGGCAGGTGGTCGCGCTGTTAATCGCGTTGATTTGCACCTGCGCCTGGTCAATTTCGGCATGCAGCCCGGAAACCTGCGCAAGAAGACTGGCCACCTCCGGCAGCGGTTTATCGGAATAGGCCATGTAAATCCTGTATCCGATCTCACCGTATAACCCGTTAATCTTGTCCTTCGCGCTTGAAATCCTGCTTTCAAGTCTGGCGACCTCAGACATCTCCCGCGTTCTTTGGATCGCGTCCTGACCAACCTGCGTGAATTTCCCTTTTAAATTGTCAAAAAGCGCCATGATTTACTCCTCCTGTTCTTTTTTACTGGTGCTTCCACGTTTACAATGTGCAAAAATCACTGCTTTCCTAATGCTTTATGGCTATGTCACCTTCTTTCCGTTAGATGCCAAAACATTCAGAGGTCATCCCGAAATCGTAATCCCAATGCTTCCGGATTTATGATGGGTCAAATGACGTAACTGTAATTTCTTCCAGTTCGTTCTCATCATCGTAATACTCATCCTCTGTTAGAATGCCTGCACGTTGACAGTCAGGTCCTTCAGGCGGGTGTCTTTGCGCGCTCGGCATTTGTAAACGTTTAATATTTTTATTTTATCGGAAGTTCCCGCTCTATTCAAGGTGTGACAAAAAGTGTGCCCTATTTTGCGTGCAATTTCGGCACACTTCAACTTGCATCTCAGTTGAAAATGATGTTATACTGAAATAAAAACAGGGGAGAAAATCGACCATGTCTAAATTCAGCGAATATCTGAAAACTCTGATCGATGCCAGCGGAGAACCGATCTCATCCATTGCCCGCAGCGTCGGCGCAGAACGTACGTCGATTCACAAGGCGCTTAAGGACAAGCGTATTCTGCCCAGCAAGGTCGTTTATGCTCTGGCTTCACATCTGCGGCTCTCCCTGGAGGAGCGGCAGGAGTTTTTCCGGCTCTACGATATGCTGCTCCAGGGCGAGGACCACTGGCGCAACCGCACCGCTGTGTGCGATATGCTGAATCGGCTGGCCACGATACATTTTTTACCCGAAGCCACGGAACCGCAGATTGACGCTTCGACCAGAGCATTACCACCCACATATGACTACAAGCTAGTCGAGGGAGAGTATTCGGTTCAGAGTGCGATTTACTCCATTCTGTCCTGGGAACTGGGGCAGGCTTCGGACGCACATTTCCAGATGTTTTTGCCTTTCAACATGGATTTTGCATCCATTTTCATGCGGCTCTGGCGCGGCGGCGCCCGTTTCAGCACGGAGCAGCTTTTCTATTTCCCATCAGGTACCGACACCGATTGCACCCAGAGCATCAAAATTTTGCAGCAGATCATCCCGCTGTGCCTGATTGCCCGGGGCTTTTACCGCCCATATTATTTTTATGAGCATCCCGGCGCCCTCTCCCTGAACCCGCTGAACTATTACATTGTCACGCCCCACTACCTGATTTTGATGTCTCAGGATCAGTCCACGGCGCTGATCCAGCAGTCGAAACGGCTGGTCAGCTACTTCTCCAATCATTTCACCCGCCTGATGGATCACTGTGACCCAATCGTTTCCTTTGCCATGACGCTTCCGGAAATTTTGAACGTGAGTACCACCATGCTCGACCAGAACGGCTCCCTCTGTGTGATGTCTCAGCCCTGCTTCGGACGTTATTTAACCCCGGAGAAGATCGCTAAATACCTCCATGGCACCGAGGCGCTGCCCGAGGAGATGTATTCCGCAGTTGTGAGTCACTTTACCCAGGTGCAGACCATCGAAAAGAATTTTTCATCCATCTTTTCCGAGAAGGGGCTGCGGCGGTTCATCGAAACCGGGCAGATTACGGAAATGCCGCCCGCCTTTGTCACCCCTATCGATCCGCCGGATCGCATCCTGTTTCTCACCCAACTGCGGGAGGATATCGCTGCCGACCGGGTGATCGGACGGATCGCACGCCAATCTGTTCTATCCATTCCGGACTATCTGACCCTGTATATCGACACAAGCGGCAGCATATGGATGGACACCACAGCAGATTTTATCCACGGCGCCTATTACTGCAACATCCACATCACCGAGCGATCGATCAGCCGCGCCTTTCTGGACTTCTTCCGGTCCTTGCCGGGCAGCCAGCTGGTATATTCTAAAGAGGAGACTCTGCGCATCCTGGACGAGGGTGTTCAAGGGCTGCAAAGGCACAGGAATCCTGACGGATTTCAAGCCGAAGTTGAACTGTAAACAGACAAGAGCGCCGGTTGGTCAATGATGTCATTGCAAACCGGCGCTCTGTGCGGTACTGTGAACTTGTGGTTTCACCTCCTCCGGCATGGCCCAACGGATTCGTGCCGGAGGAGGTGCGGTGCTGCCCGCCTTACTGCGCGAGGAAGTCCTCCACGTAGCCCAGGGCGAGGCGGTCGTGCGCTTTGGAGAAGCCATGCTGTCCCTGGGGAATCAGCTTCAGCGTGGCATTTTGACAGGCCGCCTGGGCCCGTTCAGAGTAATGATAATCAACGATCTGATCGTCCGTGCCGTGGACGATCAGCACCTTCCCCGTGTATCGGCCAAGCTCCGCAATCAGGTCAACCTCCAGAACCGAGGCCGCATAATCCCGCCCCAGCTTCATGGGGCCGCAGCGGAAGGTCTCCGGGATATTGGCCGGGTCGAATTTGGCAAACATCATCTTCCCTGCTCTGGCGTCGTCCGGGATGCAGAGGGCGGGATAAAACAGGATCAGCCGCTCCAGCGCCTCCTGCATATCCGCCGCCACAAGGCCGGAGACCACGCCGCCCTGGCTGCATCCCATCAGCGTCACAGAGGAGGCGTTCGTTTCCGGCAGGGACTGGGCGTAGGCGACGACGGCTTTCAGGTCTTTTTCCTCTGTAAAAATTGTCATGTCCGTGGTGGCCCCGTCGCTTTTGCTCATCAGTCCGCCGCCATTGAAGTCAAAGCAGAACGCGGCATAGCCCCGCTTCGCGAACCACCTTGCGTATCCCTTTGTGGTCTGGTAGTTTGCCATAAAGCCGTGGCTGACGATTGCGATGGGGAGATTCCTTCCCTGTGGATGGAAGTAAAGCCCCCGGATGGTCATGTTATCCCGCACGCAGGCAAACGGTTCCTGTTTGATTGTATCCATGTATCTCAGTTCCTTTCACTGTGATTTCGTTTCGGCAAGTCCGGTATTCCTGCCTGTATTATAACAGACCATTTCAAAAGAAGCAAGGGCCAGCCTCGCAGGAGGCTGGCCCTTTGTCGGGAAGTGTGAGATTACTCGTTGCAGCTGAACACGACCCGGTTCGACGTCCAATAGTTTGTCAGGTATTCGACCTCCACAACGGAGGCGTCATCGGGCACCTGGAAGGTGACCGTTCCCTGGGCCTTGTGTCCGGAGGAAATGGTCGCGCTCAGTGCGTCGTCCCGGAAATACGCCTGATTGCAGTTCAGGCCGTCGGCATAGCAGTCAAAGTCGTAGAAGCTGACATATTCGTCGCTGTCCCCTGTGTTCTCAAATTCAAAGGTGCAGATGACGTAGTGGTATCCGCTTTCCGGCTGGTAATAGTCGCTGTAGCTGGTATCCGTTTCGCAGGAGAGGTAGGTGATGGTCAGCCCTCCCGCTTCAATGATGTCGCCCACGGCAAAGGCGTCCGCCGTGGCCTCGGCGGTTCCCTCCAAGACATAGCCGGAGTCCTGCTCGCCCTCGTAGAGGAAGGTGATCTTCTCCTCCGTGAAGTAGTTGGTGGTGTACTCTACCTCAATTTCCTGGGCGTCCTCCGGCACGGTGAAATAGATATAGCCGGAGGTGGCGCGGCCTGCGGAGAGGGTCGCGGACAAATCTTCATCGCCGCCGTAGTACATCTCCATGCTGTAGCCGTCGGCGTAGCAGTCGAAGCTGTAAAAGCTGACGGACGCGTCGTCCGTGTCGGACTGGTTCTCAAAGGCGAACTGGAGATAGATGTACTGATAGCCTTCTTCGGGCTGCAAATATTCGTTGTCCTCCGTGTACACACCGCTGGACATATAGACGATCTTTACATCGCCGTCCATCAGGATGTCGCCCACGCGGTACTCCGTCTGCACCTCAGCGGTGGCCTCGCTTTGCGCCTCAGCGTCCCCCTGGGATTCCGCCCCGGCGTCTCCCTCAGAGGTGGAAGCTTCGCTGCCATCGGCGTTCTCCCCATCGCCGCTCTCTGACGAGGCGGAGGAGGATGCGTCGCCTACCGTCCCCACCTTTGTGACCGAATTGTCGCCGCCCTCATCGCTGCCGGAAGACCCTATCGCCACCAAAAGGACAAGGACAACGATTGCAATAATAATCCATTTTGCCACGCCGCCTTTGACCCTCTTCCTGCAGTTGGGACACACCTTTGCATCATAAGGGATTTCTGTTTTGCAATGCTTGCACAGCTTTGTTTCCGGTTTCTGCTTTGCCACAGTTTTCTCCTCCTTGCGCTCTGCATTCTGTTGCAGGGCGAACTGTTATGGAAAAATTGTAGCATTTGGCATTTGCAATAGCAACCCCCCAAAACGGTGGAAAAAGGACTTATCCCACGTAGGAAACGCTTCTGAGGGGCTCCATGCCATGGGAAGTCAGCAGGTCGTTGACCGCTTCAATTTCATACATCTCCCGATTCAGGGCGATCATCAGCACGGCGTCTCTTGGAATCCTCGCGTACAGCTCCGACATCCCATACAGCTTCAGCGCCCGCTGGGTTTCCTCCAGGCTGAGCCGCGCGCCAAAGCAGAGGCGCAGAATGTAATCTCGCTGTTTCGTGTTCTTTTCCTGGGTCAGAAGCCGGTAGCCATATCGGTCCGGCAGATCCGCACGCTCAAAGACCTCCCGCTGGGTCAGGTTCTTTACCCGAATCAGCCCCCGCATATAGTCGGAAAACGGATGCGCATCATGGACAAGGTCGCTGGTATAGGCATTCAGATAGGCGTCGATTCCGTCAGGCTCCAGCTGCTTCAATGCGCCGTCCAGGGCGGTTGTGGATGTTTCTTCTCTGTGTTCCACTCAGGTTTCCTCTTTTCTCTTTGGAATCGTTATGGTATAATACGAAAAACAGGCATTGGGGAGGGACGCTGTCTATGACAATCTCGGACGAGTTGGCGCTGTCCTATTACAGAACCGTTGCGGACATCAATGCCGGACATTCCGTTCAGCTGGTTCAGCACACGACAACAAACAAATTCTTCGTAAAAAAGCGGCTTTCCATCTACCATCTGGACGTTTACCAATCCCTGCAGGCGGTGCCGGTGCGCAACATCCCCCGCATTGAGCTGCTCGTGGAGGACGGGCCCGGCAATCTGACCGTCATTGAGGAATACATCCACGGCGATACGCTGGCGGAGCTGATTGACCGAACCGGCGCCCTGCCGGAGGAGCTGGCGGTGGACTACACGCTCCAGCTGTGCCAAATCGTTTCCCAGCTGCATCACAGAACGCCGCCCATCATCCATCGGGACATCAAGCCGTCCAACGTCATTGTGTCTCCGGACGGCGTGGTGAAGCTGCTGGACATGAACGCGGCAAAATATGAGACGCCAAACCGGCCGCGGGATACCACCCTGCTGGGGACGGCGGGCTTTGCCGCGCCGGAGCAATACGGGTTTGCGCCGTCGGGGGTACAGAGCGACCTGTTCGCAATCGGCGTGCTGCTCAATGTGCTGGTGACAGGACGTATGCCCGCAGAGGTGACGGCCGGGGGGAACCTGGGGCGCATTATCCAAACATGCACAGAGCTTGACCCGGCCAACCGCTATGCCAGCGTGGATGAGCTGATGCATGCGCTGCGGTGCGCTCAGGCAGGCGCATCTGCCGCGGAGGGCAGTCCTCATTCCCCGGCATGGCGGCGTTACCTCCCGCCGGGATTCCGCAGCGGGTCTCTGCCGCGGATGATATGCGCGGCCATGGGGTATGCCCTCCTGTTCGCGGTTGCGCTGGGCATGGAAATCGAGGCCGCAACACCGCTGGCACTGGCCCTGAATCAAATCACCGTGCTGCTGATGGGGCTTGGTGTGATCTTTTTCTCCGCAGATTATTGCGGGGTGCAGGCGCATCTGCCGCTGACCCGCAGCAGGAACTCTTTCATCCGGGTCGTTGGCATCGTGGTATATGACATCCTGATTGCTTGTGCGCTGCTGATGATACTGGTCATAATCGAACCGTTGGCCGCTTAGGGACAGCCGTTCGCCTCCGCTTACAGCGTAAACGCCATCCCTGTGGTGAGCCTTTTGACGCGGTCTCCCAACCGGCGGTGCAGCTCCGCAAACCCTGGTGCGCCGGTACAGTGCCCGGTGTAAATCTGCACAACGCCTTCCTGCACAAAAAAGTCACAGAGCGCATCCAGCTCATGATCGGAAAAGGTGCAGATTTCCCGGCCATCCCGTTTTCCCTTCATGTGCAGCCCGCCGACATACGCATAAACCCGTTTCTGTCCGCAGGCCGCCTGCGCCTCCCGGATGATGTTGGCCGCCCCCGCATGGGAGCAGCTGTTGAAAATGACCAGGCCGTTGGCCGTGTCCAACACCAAGCTCTGCTCATGGGCAAAATCGTCGGGAGTCATTTGACCGTTCCGCTTTTGGTACAGTCCGCTCTTTGCTCCAATCCGGTCAAGCCCCGGCGTACTGTGGGGCACCAGGACAACCCCCGGAAAAAGTTCACAGACGCCGTCAATCAGAATAAATCTGTCCCGCTGGGACGCCACATCCTGGGGCACGCTGATTTCATGCATCCTGCCGCTGCCGGAGAAATAGGCGTCCAGCGCCCCCTTCTGGGCGTAGACCCTTGCCGCCGGGTTCCGGAGAAACAGCGCGTGGAAGCCGCCGGAGTGGTCATAGTGGCCGTGGGACAGGACGCAGGCGTCCAGATGCGTCAGAGAAACCCCCAGGGCGTCCGCGTTTGCGCAGAACGCATCTGTGCTTCCCGCGTCCAGCAGAATCCGCCGCCCGGCGTATGCAATCAAAAGGCTGAGCCCGTGTTCACAGGCGAGAGAACCGTCTGATGTGTTTTCCATCAGTACAGTGACGCGGATTTCCCGGTTCATAAAGCAGCGCCTCCCCTTTCACATTCACAGGTACAGGGTTATTATACCCCTTCCGGCTCCCCGGGGCAAGGCGGAATCAGATTGTATTTTATCCGTACTCCCCCCCCCGGGACAGTGCTCTGTGTCGCAAAAAGACCGACTGCCTTTGACGGCAATCGGTCTTTTGTCTTGTCTGTCACATGGGGTTAAGTGAATTTGCTTTACGGCTATTCTTCCTCCCAGACGGCGTACAGGGTGATGCCCTCCTCCACGGTGTCGGAGGCAAAATCCCACGCCTCGCTGCCGTCCGGATACAGGGACCAGCATACCAGGGTGTACCCCGGCCGCACCACGTTCTCCGGCTCCTCCACGGTGCCGCCGTAGGCCACCGACTGGGATTCCGCAGCGCTGCCGCCCTGGCTGTCAAAGGCGACGGTCAGGCCGCCGGAGCTTCCGCTGCCGATGATGATCAGAATCACCACCGCCGCCGCCAGCACCGCCACAAGGGCGCTGCTCCAGCGGCCCATGCTCTTTTGCTGGTCCTCGTCCATGCCGCTCTTTTTCGGATAGGCGGACACGCCGAACAGGCCGTACCGCCGCTGGGAGGGTGAGGATTCCCGCTCCTCGTCCCGGGGGAATTGCTCGCTCATGGTTACTTCCGGGTCAGGTACTTCCGCATATCAATGGAGCAGGCCAGCAGAATGATGGCGCCCTTGATGATATACTGCATATTGCCGGAGACGGACAGGAAGTTCAGCCCCACGAAGATGATGCGGAGCAGGAACACGCCCAGCACCACGCCGCCGATGGTACCGGTACCGCCGACGAAGGACACGCCGCCGATGACGCAGGCAGCGATGGCATCGCTCTCATAGTTCAGGCCGGTGTTGGCGGTGTTGGAGCCGATACGGGCCGCCTCAATGAAGCCGGTGTAGCCATAGGTAATACCCGCCAGTGTGTGCACCATCATGGTGGTGAAGAACACGTTGACGCCGGACACGTTGGCCGCCTCAGCGTTGGAGCCCACGGCAAACATATTCTTGCCGAAGGTGGTCTTGTTCCAGATGAACCACATGATGAGCAGCACAATCACGGCGTAGATCACATAGTTCGGGATGACCAGCGCCCCTCCTGTGAGCTTGCTGATGACGCTGCCGGTGATGGCGTTCTTATAGGTGTCGGACAGGCCGGAGATGGACTGACCGTTGTTGTCGTGGGACATATAGTACAGCAGGCAGATGCCGTAGACGATCAGCTGGGTGGCCAGGGTGACGATGAAGGGATGGAGCTGGAACCGGGCCACGAAGAAGCCGTTGACCAGGCCCACCAGGCCGCCCACCAGCAGGGCAATCAGCAGCACCAGCAGCAGCGGCACCTCGCCCAGGTTGTCATAGAACTTGTTGGTGGTAGTCAGGGACTGGAGCAGCGTGGCGGAGATGGCCGCCGTCAGGCCCACCGTGCGGCCTGCGGACAGGTCGGTGCCGGTGAGGACGATGCACCCGCCGATGCCCAGAGCCATGGGCAGGTTGGCCGCGGTCAGGCTGATGATGTTAATGATGGAGCTTCCGGAGACAATGTTGGGGTTCCGGGTGTAAGTGAAGATCACAAAGACAATCAGGATGATATAGATCGCGTTATTCAGCACAGTGTCCACGATAAAGCCGCGGCGATCCTTTCCGTCCATGGCCTTGTAGCGTTCACTGGTCTGCCTCAACGATTTGACAGGGTTATTCATAGTGCAGCAGCCTCCCTTTTATACATATTTTGCGGCCAGCGTCAGGATCTCCTCCTGGGTCGTGGTGCTGGCGTTCACTTCCCCGGCCACACGGCCGCCGCTCATGACGATGATGCGGTCGCACACGCCCAGCAGCTCCGCCATTTCGGAGGACACCATCACCACGGTGGTGCCGGCGTTGGCCTGGTCAATGATCAGCTGATAAATCTCGTATTTCGCGCCCACGTCGATGCCGCGGGTGGGTTCGTCCAGCAGCAGGACCTTGGGGTCGGTCAGCAGCCACCGGGCGAAGATGACCTTCTGCTGGTTGCCGCCGGAGAGGGCGCGGATTTTCGTCTCTTGGGAGGGTGTTTTTGTTTTCAGGGTGTCAATGCCCCACTGGGTGTCCTTCCGCATGGAGGCTTCGCTGAGCCACATGCCGTGCTTCAGGTGCCGTTTCAGGCTGGAAATCACCGTATTGTCCTTGATGTCCCGGATGCCGAAGATACCGGTGGCCCGCCGCTCCTCCGTCAGCAGGGCGAAGCCCGCCTTCAGGGACTGACGGGAGTTCTTATTGCTGACCTCTTTGCCCTCCAGCTTGATGGTGCCGGAGTGCCGGGTGGCGATGCCGAAGATGGACTCCAGCGTCTCGGTGCGGCCGCTGCCGTCCAGCCCGGCCAGGCCCACAATCTCGCCCTTCCGGGCGTTGAAGGATACGTCTTTCAGCTGATTGTACTGACCGGTGAGCCCCTCCACCTCCAGCAGCACCTCGCCGGGCTTGTTGGTCTTGGGGGGGAACTGGTTGCTCAGCTCACGCCCCACCATGAGCTTGATGAGGGCGTTGTTGTCCAGCTCGGCGGCGGGCTTTGTGGCGATCCACTGCCCGTCCCGCATGACGGTGACCTCGTCGGAGATGCGCAGAATCTCCGCCATTTTGTGGGAGATATAAATGATGCCGCATCCGCGGTCCCGGAGCATATCGATGATCCAGAACAGATGCTCCACCTCCTGCTCCGTCAGGGAGGAGGTCGGCTCGTCAAAGACGATGATTTTGGAGTTGTAGGAGACGGCCTTGGCGATCTCCACCATCTGCCGTTTGGACACGGGCAGCTCGCTCATCTTCTGATGCGGGTCCACATCGATCTTCAGTTCCTCGAAGATCGCGTTGGTGTCCTCCAGCATTTTCTTTTCGTTGACCATGATGCCGCCGGTCAGCGGGTAGCGTCCCAGCCAGAGGTTATCCATCACGGAGCGTTTCAGCGCCTGATTCAGCTCCTGATGCACCATGGCCACGCCGTTTTCCATGGCCTCTTTACTGGATTTAAAGTTGACTTCCTTCCCCTCCAGGAGGACGGAGCCTTCGTCCTTGTAGTAGATGCCGAACAGGCACTTCATCAGGGTGGACTTACCTGCGCCGTTCTCGCCCATCAGGGCGTGTACCGTGCCCCTGTGGACGGTCAGCTGCGCATGGTCCAGCGCCTTTACACCGGGAAAGCTCTTGGAGATGTCCTTCATTTCCAGCAAAACATCTGATTCAGCCATCCGACATACCCCCTTTCCTTATCCTTTGTCCGCAGGTTTGGGCCTGCGGTGTTTTACCGTGTCTGCAAGAAAAGAGGGCTGCCGCCCAGAACGGCAGCCCTCTGGAGTTGGTTGGTGCGTTACAAAATTTCAGTGGGAAACATCCGTGCAGATGTCAGCCGGAATTACTCGCCGGTGTAGGAGGAGTAAGCCATGTAGACCTTGCAGGCGATGTCCTCAGCCAGGGTGAAGGTGTAGTCAGAGGTGTCCTCTGCCAGGGCAGCAGCGGCCTCAGTGGGGGTGGCGCCGCTGGCCAGCTGGTCGATCATGAACTTCAGGCCATAAGCATAGCCGGTGTTGGACTGGGAGACGGTGCCGGTCATGTAGCCGTTGGCGATCAGCTCCTTAGCAGTGTCGGTGGCGTCCACGCCGAAGACGGGGATGGTGGTAGTGCCTTCACCGTTGTTGTAGCCGGCGGCCTGGAGGGCGGTGACAACACCGGCGGCCATGTCGTCGTTGTTGCAGATGACCAGCTCGATCATGTTGCCGTTGGCCTCGCTGTACTGGGACAGGTTGGTCTGCATGAACTCAGTGGCGGCGGAAGCGGACCACGCGCCGTTGGCGTCCACCTGATAGAGGGCGGTGTTGGAGGAATCGAAGTACTCCAGCTCAGGATAGCCGGCCTCGACCAGCACCGCGTTGGCGTCCTCGACACCGTACTGGGTACGATAGATGGCCTCGGCGTTGCCCTCCTGGCCCTTCATCATGGCGTAGGAGATGACGCCGTCGCCGTTCAGGTCGAGGGAGTCATAGTTGGCCACCAGGTACTCGCCGATCATCTGGCCCTGGATGTGGCCGGCCTCGGGGGCGTCGGTGCCCAGGAAGCCCACGTTGTCATAGGCGTTCAGCAGAGCGCCCTCGTTGCCGTCGGCCTCGATGGTACGGTTGTAGAAGATGACGTTGACGCCATAGCCGGCGGCCTCTTCGATGATGGACTGGGCGGCGTCCTCAGAGCCGGACTCCACCAGGTTCACCAGCAGCAGGTTGCAGCCGTTGGTCAGTGCGGTGGTGATGGACTCGTTCTGGGTGGTCTGGCTGCCGTTGCCGTCATAGTCGGTGTAGGTGATGCCCGCCTCGTCCAGCAGGTCATCCAGGGAGGCCCGGACGGTGGAGAGGAAGGTATCGGAGAAGGAGTACCAGAAGATGCCGACGTTCAGGTCGGAATAATCCACGTCGCCGCCTTCGGTGGCTTCACCGGAGTCGCCGCCCTCGTCTTCGGAATCGCTGCCGGTGGAGCTTTCCGCCTCAGAAGTGCTGGAGCCGGAGGATGTGCCGGAGCTGGAGGAACCGCCGTCATCGGAGGAACCGCCGCAGGCCGCCAGGCAAAAGACCATGGCCAGGGCAAGGATCAGGGCAAGAATCTTTTTCATTATGTAGTACCTCACTTTCATTTTTCGGGGCATTTTAGCCGCCCCGCGTAATATCGGAAAGTCCCCATCTTCCCTGTAAAAGTTATTGTAACACCCCCTAACAAAAAAGTCAATTCATTTTTAACGATTTTCACATTTTCCCCGCAAAAACTGGCAGGGATTTTTGCGCATTTCGCCATGGCAAAATGTGGTATTTGCCGCCGCAGGCGGAAGGACAGCAAAAAGCTCCGGCCTGCATCGGTCGGAGCCTCTATAAAATTGGGAAACGAACGCCTGGCGGCGGCTCAGGAATCGGCATCGTCGGCCTCATTCAGTGCCGGGGCGTCCTCTGCCTCCGGCGCGGCGGCGGAATCCGCCGGGGACTGGCCGGCTTCTTCTTCCGCCTCCGACGTCTCGCCGGAGGATTTCGGCGGGAGACGGCTCATCTTCCACGCCAGAACCGCCAGCAGCACAATGCCGCCCCCCAGGACGAGAATCCCGCCTGCCAGCTCCAGGTTGGTGGGGGCGTCCGCGCCGCCCTGCCAGGCGGACTGGAGCATCTGCACCAGCAGCCAGGCCAGGTACACAATCGCCAGAAGGTAGATGAGGGCATGGGAACGGGGCTGGAATTCATGCTTTTGCCTGTCCTTTTTCTTTTGACGGAACATGGGGCTTCCCTCCTGGGGCTGCATCCGAAAGGCGGTACAGCGTCATTTTTCTTCATTTTACTACAGGCCGCAGGGAAATGCAAGGGCCGCAGACGGGTCTTGACAGCGGCATCCGCTACTCCACCACAAAGGGCTTCAGTTCTTTGTATAGCTTTTGATCATACCCCGCCTGCTGATATTTCTTTTTCAGATCCAGCTTCGGCCGTTCGCCCTTCTGCCGCTGCGCCAAATATCTGCCCAGCAACACAAACGGGGCAACCGGCATCAGCGCCGCGTGCTTCTCGCAGGGCGGCCAATGCTCCCTGCAGGCGCTTCCCAGCACCTTCACGAAGCTGGAAAGTCTGTTTGACGAGTTGGGGTCATTAAACAGCCGTTCGCCGTATTTTTCGGTCTTTTTTCCGAAGTTCCCCTCGTTCAGAATCTGTTCGATCACTTTTGCCGCCGTTTCACCAGGATACTGCATGGCCCAGGGCGCTTTGTCTTCCGGCAATCGCAAATAATCGACGCAGGCCCTTGTCATAATCCCCGTGAAGGTCAGCAGGCCAAACTGTGAAAGCAGCGGCTGAAGCCCTGTCCACAGCCGGTCGTCCATCTTTTCCGCCACAAACACGGCCCAGTCGCAAAGCTGGCGCAGGCCCAGCCCGCTGGTCATAAAGTGTTCCAGCTTGTGGAGTATGAGCACGACCGCCTGCTGCTCATCCGAGAGAAACGGCAGGCCGTCCACGATCTGCCTTCCGTCCACCGCGTCCACAAAGTAATCGTGCAGTTTTTGCGCGATTTCCGCATCCGCATTCATAAACATCCCGTTCGGTTCTCTATGAACCTCTACGGCGATGCCGCCCTTGTGTATCGTCATGTGGCAATGATGGGCTTCATCCAGAACATCACCATAACCATTCGCCTGCAAAACCTTCACGGCCTCTATCTGCTGCTCCGGCTTTACAAGCAAATCAATGTCGCCCATGATACGGAGCGAGGGCTGCGGGTAGCATGCCGCCGAGGAGCTGCCCTTCAGGATGGCGCAGGGGATGTTTGCGTCGTCAAGGAGCTGAATCACCCGCTCCTGTTCATAGAGCAGCTGTTCATTGCCCATGATGTGCTGGAAGGAATCCTGCTCCCAGCGAAGCGCGACCTCCTCCGGGATCGCCATCCGTTCCCCGTCAGCCAGTGCGTCCCAGATGAGGAGGGAGAGCGCCTGGTTTGACGCCTCCCGATAAAGGGCGGGCCAGTCCGTCCCGGCGGGGTCGAACGCCGCAGAGGCATGGAATAAGGCCCTGCCGGTAAGCTACAAAAGTATCTGTTCTGTTTCGTTCATTCAGGCGCACCTCCTGTATGGAACTGACGGGCCGCGTCAATGCTCCGCCTTAAACTGCGCATTATTGAGAACAAGCTCTTCAAAGGTGACGGGCTGATAGTGATTGATGTCGACCCCGGCGTTCAGCACATTTTCCCGGCATTTGAGCAGCGGCCAAAAATCAGCGTCCGTATTTGAATGGATGTGACCGTGTATCATATAGGACCCCTTCGCATGGTTCCAGGTCAGGAGGGGGTAATGGCACAGCGTCATCCTGCGGGTCCTGTCCTTTATTTCCAAATACTGCTCGATACGCACAAAATACCGGCCGCAATCCACCTTTCCCATCCACTGGGCATCGTGGTTGCCGGTGATGAGCCATTTCTCCCCGTTGAGCCGCTGTAAGATGCCTTCCACATCCTTGCACAGAAAGAACAGATCGCCCACAATATACACCGTGTCGCCGTCGCAGACGCGGCTGTTCCAGGCAGCAATCAGGGCTTCGTTCATTTCATCCACAGTCTGAAAGGGACGGCTGCACGTCTTGAGGATGTTCGTATGTCCGAAATGAGTATCTGCTGTAAAGTAAATCAACTGTCCACCCTCCCGTCAGCACGATGTAACGTAAATTGCTGCATCCGGCCCGCGCCCATTGGAGCGGTTTCCTTATTCTCCGATATAGGTATAGTACAGGTCGTCGTCGGCCACGACCGTCCGAATCTCCTCGTACAGGTCAGCGGAGGCCTCACGCATCTGGGCGCGCAGCTCATCGGAGACCGCAACGATCTCGGCTCCCCCCGCCTCGCAGATCGCGATACGGTCCGCGACACGCTCCTGGGCCTGTTCTCTCGCGTAATCACAGGCTGTGGCGGCGGCCTCACGGATGATCTCCTGTTGGTCCTCCTCCAGGGATTCCATGAAGCTCTCGCTGACGATCAGGCTCAGCAGGTGGGGCAGATGGTTCGTCTGAATAATGTAATCCTGCTGCTCATAGAAATTGTTGGAGACAATGACCTCATAGGGGTTTTCCTGGGCATCAATCGTGTTCTGCTGCAGGCCGATATAGACCTCAGAGAAGGACATGGGGGTGGGATTCGCACCGATTGCCTTCCAGAACGCCATATGATAGGAATTCTCCATGGTGCGAATCTTATAGCAACCATCAAAAAACATGTCACACTTGACAGCGGGTATATAACAGAG
>JAJQBL010000095.1 GCA_021203325.1 Clostridiales bacterium
GATGGTTCCATGCGTCAAACTACTGACAGCATTTTTGATGATTGCTATAAGGAGGAAAGGCAGGCCGGGCGCACACTGTGCGCCCCTACTGGATAACCGGAAACACGGTGCTTCTGGCCAGGGGCCGCCCCTGCTGACAGCAAAAGGCTGTTTGAAACGGGTACAAGGGGCCACAGAAGGTCTGCGGCCCCTGAACGTCCGATTCGGCAGGCAAATCAGTGATGATAAATGTCGTTCATGGAGGTGTCGTTATAAATCTTTTCAATGGCCTCGGCGAACAGCTCTGCGGTGGAGATGTATTTGATCTTGCTGCTCTTCAGGTTGGCGGGGGGCGCGATGGTGTCCAGGAAGAACACCTCCTCCAGGGCGGAGTTCTCGATGCGCTCCAGGGCCGGGCCGGACAGGACGCCGTGGGAGGCGGCGGCCACCACGTGCTTCGCCCCGCCGATTTCGATCAGGGCCTTGGCAGCGCCGCAGAGGCTGCCGGCGGTGTCCACCATGTCGTCCAGGAGGATGACGTTCTTGCCCTCCACGGTGCCGATGATGTTCATGACCTCGGAGGAGTTGGCCTTCTGGCGGCGCTTGTCCACGATGGCCATGGGCATCCCCAGCTGCTGGGCGAAGCCCCGGACCCGGCTGACGGAGCCCACGTCGGGGGAGACCACGATGGTGTTGTCCCGCTCTGCGTCGTACTTCTCACTGAAATAGTCCACAAACAGGTTGCTGCCCACCAGGTTGTCCATGGGGATGTCGAAGAAGCCCTGAATCTGGAGGCAGTGGATGTCCATGGTCAGCACCCGGTCGGCCCCGGCGGTGGACAGCAGGTTGGCCACCAGCTTGGCGGAGATGGGGTCACGGGGCTTGGTCTTCCGGTCCTGACGGGCGTAGCCGTAATAGGGCATGACGGCGGTGATGCGCCCGGCGGAGGCCCGCTTCATGGCGTCGATCATCACCAGCAGCTCCATCAGATAGTCGTTGACGGAGCGGTAGCCGGGCTGGTCCTTCACGCCGGAGGCGGCGGTGGACTGAATCAGGAATACGTCGCTGCCCCGCACCGTCTCATAGGTGGAGACGTAGCTTTCGCCGTCGGAGAAGGTGCCGCACTCATTGTTGCCGAGGGGCACCCGCAGCTTCTGGCAGATGGACTTTGCCAGCGCGGGGTTGGAATTGCCGGTGAAAATCTTGATATCCTTACCATGGGAAATCATAGTACAATCCTCCTGAACAATATGGTTCTCTTTTTTTCAAGGGAAAAAGGGTGCCCAGGGCTGGCGCGGCAGAGAAAGCTCCGTTCCGGCGCAGCGGTCAGGGCAGCGCGCCGGTCAGCGGTTCTTTTTGGCCCGGTGTTCGGCGGCCCACCCCTCTTTGACGGTGGGGCGGAGCCGGCTGAGGACCAGGCTGTCTTTGGGGGCCACAGAGGTAATGGTGGTGCCGGCGGCGGTGTAGGCCCCGTCCTCCACCGTGCAGGGGGCCACCAGGTTGGTGTTGCAGCCGATGAAGCAGTCGTCCCCCACGGTGGTGCGGAACTTTTGGTTGCCGTCATAGTTGCAGGTGATGGAGCCGCAGCCGAAGTTGCACCGTTCCCCCACGTCGGCGTCCCCGACGTAGATCAGGTGGGGGATCTTGGTGCCCGCCCCCAGGGTGGCGTTCTTCAGCTCGGTAAAGTCCCCCACCTTGCAGCCGTCCCCCACATGGGTGCCGGGGCGGACATAGGCGAAGGGGCCGATGTTGACCTTTTTGCCGAAGGTGGAACCGGTGAGGTGGGAATTGGAGGCCACGCAGCCGTCCCCCAGGACGCAGTCCCGAATCATGGAGTTGGGGCCGATCTCGCAGTCCTCCCCGATGACGGTATGTCCCCGAAGCATGGTGCCGGGCAGCAGGAGGGTGCCTGCCCCCACCTCCACGTCCGGGTCCAGGTAGACGCTGCCGGTGTCCAGCATCTCCACGCCGCTCTCCAGCAGGCGGCGGAGATTCTCCCCGTTGGCCATCATCTTGGCCAGCTGGAGGCCGTCCTCCCGCTCCAGCAGGGCCACGCCCTGCTCCTGATAGGGGGAATAATACTCGCTGCCCACCAGGCCGTCAATGCCGCCCTGGGCCAGCGCCTCGGCCTCCACCCGGTAGACCCCCATGGGGTCCCCGGCGGGGGTGATGAATTCCTCCTCCGTCAGCTCCCGGCAGGCGTCCCCATTCAGGAACACGGGTTGGGTGACGGTGATGACCCTGCCCTGGCCTGCCGCGGCAAAGGCGGTGAGGCGGGCCTCCAGCCCCTCGTCCAGGGCGGAGCAGACCTCCGCGTCCGCCGGGAAGCAGGCGGCCGTCTCCTCCAGCAGGTCAGGCTCGGCAATCACAAAAAAGCGCGCCACCCCCGCCCGCTGCAAATTCTTCCGCAGCCAGGCTGCCACGGGGGAAAACAGCAGCTTGCGCAGCAGCAGCGGCCTGGAAGAGACCTGTTCCGCATCACGCAGCACCAGAATCACAGCGCTGTCAGAAATCACGGAAACGATCCCCTTTCTGTCTGAAAATCAAGCGGATGAGCCTCCGGATGTGGAGTCATCCGACTGCATTATAGCAAAATGAAGCGGAAATTTCACCGGAATTTGGAAAATTTTTTCCTCATTTTTTTACTTTTTACCTGTTCTACAAAAAAAGAGGGGGGAGGTATTTCTTTTTCGTCAGTTTGACCACGGAAAAGGGCAGCGAATCCTGCACGGAGAATTTGTCAGAAGGGAAAAAATGTGGTATACTGCCAGCGGGGTGGGGGCGCACTCCTTGGATAAGGAGTGCGGAGGAACTGTGTTTTGCCTGCCCGGCAGGCCTGATTTTCTTAGACAAGGAATGATAAATGAAACAGGTTTTGCCCTCCGGGCGGGCCCCATTTCTTGCTCCGCCAAGAAATGGGGGAAAGAAGGCGGCTCAAGAGGGAGGCCTGCGGCCCCCCTCTTAAGAATCTCCCCGTATCCCGCCGGGCTTCGCGCTGTCCGGCCCATGCGTGGTCTATCCCGCAACAGACGAAGTAACTTTCAGGCGGTGAGACTGCCGCCCTGCGGCTGGCAACGATTGCCGCCCACGTTCCTGCCTTACGGCGGAACGGGCGTCAATTTGGTTGCCCTTTGGTCGTGGAAATCTGACTGCGAGGGTACGTTATCGCTCCTATTGTAAAAAGCAATGGTTTGTCACGCTTTTTCATTAGAGGCTGTAACTTTGCGGTTCAGGCAGATGTTATCTATCGTTGGATGATAAAATTGCACGTTCCGCCCGCCCCTGGCAGGGCGGAACGGCAATCCCCGCCAGCCGCAGGGCGGCAGTCTCACCGCCTGAAAGTTACTTCGTCTGTTGCCTGACAGACCACCTA
>JAJQBL010000043.1 GCA_021203325.1 Clostridiales bacterium
ATGCCAAAAGTGATAACGCGGCTGTCAGGCCCCGCCCTGGCAAGGGCAAAACACCTATTTCCTTTATCTCGCTTTATCTAAAGAGAGGAGCGGCCGGGCGCACACTGTGCGCCCCTACTGGAGCGTGAGAACTAAAGTTTTACTTTATCTAACTGTCGCAAAATGCCAACGAAATTGCCAATAATGCTGTTCAGACAGACAAAAAGCTCCAATTTTTGCAACCGTGTGTGTAGGGGCCACCCCTATAAAAAAGCGAAGAACCAGCCTTCGCGTGCTGTTGCTAACAGCGAACCGTTCCGCCGCACCGGCCCAGCCCGGTGCGGCGGCGTTTTTCTTCCGCCCGGAAGAAAACGGTTTGCGCTGAGAAACCGACAGTTTGCGCAAAAGGGATTGAAAATCTTTTTTGCTATTGTTATAATGGAAGCATGATAGCGGCAGTATGCCCTGCAGGCGGCCCCGGCGGGGAACCGGGACGGCAGTCCGCCGCCACAACAAGCGAAAATCAGAAAAGAGAGGTATGTTTATGCTGAAAATTGCCCGCTTTGCAGTAGAAAACCTGACCGAAGGCTGCGTCACCGACGTGGCCCAGCCCCGCTTCACCTTCACCCTGGACAGCGACCGCGCAGGGGTCACCCTGGGCAGCGCCAAACTGGACGTGAACGGCTGGCAGACCGATGTGGACACCCAGACCGGCGTGGCCTACGGGGGCGCACCCCTGAAGCCCTTCACCCGGTACGACGCCACCATCACCGCCACCGACAACGCCGGGGAGAAGGCCACCGCCACCCTGACCTTTGAGACCGGCCGGATGGGCCAGCCCTGGCAGGCCCAGTGGATCAGCGACCCCACCTACCAGTTCACCGAGCAGAAGGTGTCCCCCATCCCCATGCTGTTCCGGAAGCGGTTCTCCGTGTCCAAGCCGGTGGCCTCCGCCCGGCTGTACGCCACGGCCATGGGCGTTTACGAGATGACCCTGAACGGGCAGAAGGTGGGCGACCGGTACCTGGCCCCCGGCTTCACCACCTACAAGGCCCAGCTCCAGTATCAGACCTATGACGCCACCGACCTGCTGGCGGCCGACTCCACCCTGCTGACCACGGTGGCCGGCGGCTGGGCCGTGGGCTCCTTCGTCTTTACCCGGAAGAACCGGATCACCGCCGACCGGCAGGCCCTGCTGTGCGAGCTGCGCATCACCTACACCGACGGCAGCCAGGAAATCATCGGCACCGACAGCAGCTGGGACGTCACCGAGTCCGGCCCCGTCCGCATGGCGGACATCTATGACGGCGAGACCTATGACGCCACGGTGGATGTGAACGCCATCTCCTGGAACAAGGCCGCCAAGGAGACCCTGAAAATCTCCCCCAAGCTGCTGGCGGACTACGGCGCACCGGTGAAGGCCCATGAGGAGCTCCACCCCATTTCCTGCAACGAGCTGCCCGGCGGCCTGCGGATCTACGACTTTGGCCAGAACTTCGCCGGTGTGGTGAAGCTGAAGCTCAACGGCAAGGCGGGCCAGGTGGTGACGGTGAAGCACGCCGAGATTTTGAACGCCGACGGCACCCTGAACGTGGCCTTCCTCCGTACCGCCAAGGCCACCGCCACCTATACCTGTAAGGACGGCCAGCAGACCTACAGCCCCCGGATGACCTATATGGGCTTCCGCTATGTCAGCGTGGAGGGCATCGACAAGGACGACGTGGAGGTCTCCGCCCTGGCCCTGTACTCCGACCTGACCCCCAACGGCAGCTTCTCCTGCTCCAACGAGATGCTGAACCGGCTCCAGAGCAACATTGAGTGGGGCAGCAAGTCCAACCTGATGGACATCCCCACCGACTGCCCTCAGCGGGACGAGCGGATGGGCTGGACAGGGGACATCGCCGTGTTCGCCCCCACCGCCTGCTACAACTTCGACATGAGCCGCTTCCTGGAGAAGTGGCTGCTGGACGTCAAGACGGAGCAGCTGCCCTCCGGCGGCATCCCCAACACGGTGCCTTCCCAGGGCTACGGCTTCCCGGCCACCATGCCCAATATGGCGGTGGCCTGGTGGGATGACGCCTGCGTCCTGGTGCCCTGGGCGGAGTATCAGGCCCGGGGCGATGTGGAGCTGCTGCGGACCATGTACCCCTCCATGAAGAAATATGTGAAGGCCAGCAAGTTCTGGTGCAGCTTCGGCTTCGGCAAGCACCGCTACATCTGGAATGTGCCCGGCGTACTGGCCTTTGGCGACTGGATCGCCCCCGACGTGCCCCAGATGAGCCAGTGGCAGGGCCGCGTCAAGTGGACAGGCACCGCCTCCCTCCGGAACACCAGCGCCATTGTGGCCCAGGTGGCGGAGATCCTGGGCGAAAAGGAGGACGCCGCCTACTACCGCGACCTCAGCGAAAAGACGGCGGACGCCTACTGCTCCATCCTCACCGACGGCAACGGCAAGCTGCTGGAGGAGTTCCAGACCGCTTACGTCCTGCCCATCTACCTGGATATGTTCCCCGACGAGGCCACCAAGCGGAAGGCCGCCGAGAACCTGGCCGCCCTGGTGGAGAAGAACGATTACTGCATCGGCACCGGCTTCCCCGGCACCCCCTACATCCTGTTCGCCCTGGCGGACAACGGCCAGGAGGACGTCGCCTTCAAGATGCTGATGAACACCAAGTGCCCCTCCTGGCTGTACGAGGTCAAGATGGGGGCCACCACCATCTGGGAACGGTGGGACGGTCTGGACGAGAACGGCGAGTGCCCCATCGGGGACGACGGCACCGACTCCATGATCTCCTACAACCACTACGCCAGCGGCGCGGTGGGCGCCTTCCTGTACCAGCGGGTGGCCGGCATCGAGCCTGTCAAGGCCGGTTACAAGTCCTTCCGGGTGAAGCCTCTGGTGGGCGGCGGCCTGACCTGGGCGGAGGGCCGCGTGAACACCCCCTATGGCGAGATCGTCTCCCACTGGGAGGTGAAGGACGGCACCTTCACCGTCACCGTCCAGGTGCCGGTGGGGACCAGCTGCCAGCTGACCCTTCCCGACGGCACCGGCTGCACCCTGGGCAGCGGGGCGCATGCCCGGTCCTGCGCCATGTGAGGGCGGCGGTAGCGGTTTTTGACGCCACAACCACACACTGAAAAGTTTTCTCTCCTTAGATAAAGTTCGCTGTAGAGACTTTGCCCGGCCTTCCCTGCCGGGAAGCGGGGCCTACTTTTCTCGCTCCGCCGAGAAAAGTAGCAAAAGAGGGCGGCTCAGGGGGAAGCTCGGGGCTCCTCCGTTATCAGGAACTTTAAGGCACTACCTACACTTCTATAGCAATCATCAAAAAACGTGTCACACTTGACAGCGGGTGTATAACAGAGT
>JAJQBL010000101.1 GCA_021203325.1 Clostridiales bacterium
TGATAGGCGGCGGCTTTGATGAGAAAGGCTCCGCCGTGATAATAAATCAAAAGATTGTCTGTGTTGCCGCCTTTGGGCTGAATTAGGTAAGCCGTACAGTCTCCAATTTGCACTTTTTCAGATTGTAGGCGGGAGTCCAGCTTCCTGCCACGCTGTATCACGGGCATCAGCGCATTTGCCGCTTTTAACAGCCCCGGCTGGGTGGGGAGCCGTATCCAACTGTATTTTTGAAATTCCGGGGGCAGGTCATACTTCATAGGCTTTCTTGTGTACCTCAATTCAACTTAGTCGCACAGGAACACCGCCGCTCCCACGTCGTAGATTTTGATCGGCACGCCAAACTTCTCGCCGGATTGGCAGGGTGCGTCTCCTGCCAGGATTTGATCCATGCCAGCCATAAGTTCGGGAATGATGTCCGGTTTCAACGGCAGGTCAGCATGGGATGGGTAAATCAGGTCGTACTCTGACCGATGCGCCCACACTTTGTCCAGGCTCTGACGATAGCCAATCAGATTTCGCATGGGGCCAAACAGAAAGATTTCCCCGTTCTGGATAGAGTCCGCACTGAATAATACACGCCGGTTTATATCCAAAAGGGCAATGCTGCCGGGGGTATGGCCGGGCTGTGTGATTACCCGCAATGGCCGGTCTCCGAGGTCAATAACATCACCATCCCACACTGGGGTCGGCGTCGGATGGGACGCTCCCCGCTGAAAATAATTGACGTACTCAGCGGGATTCATGAATGCCGTATCAAAGGCATCGTTTCCGGCAATATGATCTATATCAGCGTGGGTATTTACCAGCTGCAAAGGCAGGTCGGTGAGGGATTCGGCAATCTCTTTTGCATTCCTGGTGGTCATGCCGCTGTCAATGACCAGCCCCTTTTTCGTGCCGGTCAAAAGGAAAAAGCGTACACCCTTGTCTTCAATGGACCAGGTCTGGTCGTCTATCCTGTTAATTTTATTGCTCATCTTGATACTCTCCATACTCGCAGCCGACGTTATAGGCGGCTATGTCGTCGATTAATGTTCTGCCGTCTTTGCCTTTCCGGTAAAGCCTGATTCGCCCCACGCCGTTTCCGCCGTTCCAGAGGCGGTTATGTCGTTTTGTTCCGTCCGGGGCCTCGTAATTCACAAGAAGCATATTGGACTTTTTACAGTGTACGTCGGTCTCCATGATGACCTGTCGGTTTTCCTGGCAGACGTGCCACTGTATTTCATCCGCTGTCTCCTGACAGGAGAAGTCCGTCTTGCAGCCCGTCCAGAATTTTGAGAAATTGAACTCATAGGATGCACCTTCATAATAGAATGCACCCAATAGGATACGATTCAGCGGGACAAAATAGATTTTCGGTCTGCCCCCGCCAATGTCAAACACGCTGTTACGCAGCTCTTTTCCGGTCAGGTTGCTCACCAGATGGTTGGAGGAAAGCCAGACCCACGGGGAGGTGAAGTTCCTGCCCCAGTTCTTATCCGCATAGCCATAGCTTTTTTCCGGTATCACACGGTAGGCGGCCCCATTCAGTGTAATGGTGCCGCTGTATGCGCTTTTCATCCCTTCGGCGTGCCAATACATCTCGAACGCCTTCAGGAAACGCAGCGGCTTGCTGGTGCCATATCCCACATTGAACGCGATTTGCTTCTCGATTTTCAAGTCCCAGGACAGCTCCCCGCTGTCACACATCCACTCAGGATGGGCGGCGGCTTCCTCTGCACGGATGGAGACGCTGCCCGTCAGTCGTTCATCCGAGGCAAAGCATTCCCCGGCCGCGACAGAGTAAGGCGCATTTCCATGAATTCTCACATCCTTCCACGGGAAAAAGCGGTGGAGCTGGCAATGACCGTCGCCCCAGCAGCCGGCCTTCACCATCAGGTAGGAGGGGCGCACACCCTTTTCCCTGTTCTCCGGAAGCTGTCCAAAGGTCGGTTCCTCCTGTGCCAGCGCCGGGTTACAGGTGAAAAATTCAATGAAGAACGGTTTCTCCTCTCCAGTTTCCTCATTGACAGCGGTGAAAGAGTGCCACCACCAGTCATAGCCCTTCTTCCGGAAGGGGCCGGTCAGCATAAATTCGTTTTTTGCCGGGTCTTTGCGTTCAAATCCCATTTCAGAATGGCCTCCGTTTCCTTCACCAAACGCTCAAAAAACAGGCTTTTCATCATCTTCGTAAGGCTCCAGCCTGAAAACGACCGGCCTGACTCCATCGTTGCAGCAGGCGATATGCACCAAATCGTGCCCAAACACTTTTCCGCCACCGGCAAGCGTTGTCGCCTGCAAGCAGACAGCCTGCCACGCCATTGCACAAAAGCCCTTTGGACACTCGTTCCCGAAGGGGCCGGAGGTGATGAACACATCGCCCTCTTTCGTCATTTCACAGGGGCCGAAGTCGGGAAAGGGTATGTACTCTTTGGCCAGGTCTGAATAAAACTCCCGTTTCAGTACGGTAATTTTGCATTTTTTCATCGGGATTATCCTCCTCGCTGATGCTCCTATCTTGTCTTTATTATAGCAGTCCGTTCATATTGAAACAAGCCGCAACCTTGCCAATTTATTATGTAAAGCAACCAAAAGGCCGCTCAACGGAATAATCGCTGTCATCGTATTGTGATCTTATTCTGAATGGCATCTAAAATGGCAACGATTTTCCTTTGGGTATCCATGTCGGGAAGATCAATTTCTAATTGTTAAGGCATACCCTTACTGGCATTTTTATCTCCTGTTTTCCTTACGGCGGTTGTGCCTGCAACAGGGGCAGCGCTTGTAGCGGCACCGAAGGCCCCGGCTCCCGTGGATGTGATACCGGCAGAACCGGCGGACCGGGAACTTCCCGTCCCGGTTTTTCACGTACCAGACCTGGCCTCGCCGTCCAGTGAATAGCCGTCCTGGGTGTGGTTGCGATTTTCCATTGGGTGTGGGATACTGGCCGAGACCATGCTGGATGCGGCGGGGTGAGCTGCGTTGACAAGGCAACGGAAAAACTGGGAAACAGTTGACAAAATGACTTTTCTATTGTAAAATATTACGGCAAGCAAACGGGAACCCAGCCTCTTGGGTAACGCCACAGGGCGGAGAGCCGCATTGCAAAAACACCGAAAGGGGTCGTTGATTATGGAAAAGACTGTCAATTTTGGGCTTTCAGGAAAGGTTGCGGTAGTGACCGGAGCCTCCAGAGGGTTGGGCGTCGAGCTGGCCACCTCTCTGGCGGAGTATGGCGCCGACCTTGCCCTGATGGCCGGGAATGAAGCGAAGATGCAGAAGGTGGCTGCGGACATCACAGCACGCACCGGCGTGAAGGTCATCACCGTGAAGGTAAACATCGCGGATGAAGAGAGCGTCCGTAACGCGGTGGATGCCGTCATGAAGGAATATGGGAAAATCGACATTCTGGTGAACAACGCCGGCATTATCCGCTATGGCAGACCGGAGGAGATCACTGCCAAGGACTGGCGGGAGTGCCTGGATGTGGATGTGACCGGCACCTGGCTGATGAGCAAGGAAGTGGTCAACGCCTCCATGCTGGAGCGGGGCGGCAGAATCGTCAACATCTGCTCCGTCAACAGCTTCAGCGCCTCCCCTGCGGCCCCGGTGTATCATGTGGCCAAGGCCGCCGAAGCGGCGCTGACCAAGTCCTGCGCCGCAGCCTGGGCCGGGCACGGCATTTATGTCAACGGCATTGCGCCGGGGAATATGCAGAACGGTGAAATGGCCCCCGACACGCCGCCCGCCATCCTGGAAAATATTCGCGGCAAGGTTCCCCAACGGCGGCTGGGGCAGTACGGCGACCTCTCCGGCGCGCTGCTGTTCCTCGCCTCGGAGGCCAACACTTATACCCAGGGCACCATCATCGTCTGCGACGGCGGCCTGATTCTGGAAAGCTTCTGACAACTGCAAAAGCTCCCGCCAACAGCAGGAGGCCGGCCATTCGTGGCCAGCCTCCTGCTTGACTGTTTGATTGGTACGAAGCCGCTGCTTTCCCCCGCGGGGTGCCCCGGTTGTTACTTGAAGATCAGGTTGACGATTTTGATGGCCTGGGTCTTTTTGTCCCGGATGACCAGCTTCTTCACCAGGGTCTTGCCCTCGGCCTGACGCTGAATCTTGGGGTCGGCCAGGGCGGTTTCCACCACCTGGTCGTCAGTGGCGTCCACAGGCACCACGATGTTGGCCCGAACCTTCCCGGCCACCTGGACGGCCAGCTGCACCGTGGCGGCCAGGGTCTTGCTCTCGTCATACTCCGGCCAGGGCTGCTGGCAGGCCATGCCCAGGTCGGCAAAGCCCAGGTCCTCCCACATCTCCTCGCAGATATGGGGGGCGATGGGGGACAGCATCAGAATCAGCGCCTTCATGTCCCCCTTCGTGCAGCCGTTGGCGGAGAAGTCATTCACCAGGCCCATCAGCGTGGCGATGGCGGTGTTGAACTTCATGGCCTCGATATCCTCGTTGACCTTCTTAATGGCCTTGTGGATGGCGGAGACGTTCTGCTGAGAGCACTCCAGGGCGTCGTCACAGGTCTCGTGGAGGTTCCACACCCTGTCCAGGAAACGCTTACACCCAGCCACCGCCTTGGAGGACCAGGACGCGGCCTTGGCGAAGTCGCCGATGAACATGATGTAGGTGCGCATGGTGTCCGCGCCGTACTCCTTCACCACGTCGTTGGGGTTGATGACGTTGCCCCGGGACTTGGACATCTTGATGTTGCCCTCGCCCAGAATCATGCCGTGGGCGGTGCGCTTCTTATACGGCTCCGCATTGGGAATGGCCCCGATGTCATAGAGGAAGTTGTTCCAGAACCGGCTGTACAGCAGGTGGAGGGTGGTATGCTCCATACCGCCGTTGTACCAGTCCACCTGGCCCCAGTAATCCATGGCCTCCTTGGAGGCGATGCCGGTGTCACAGTTGGGGTCCTCGTAGCGCAGGAAGTACCAGGAGGAACCGGCCCACTGGGGCATGGTGTCCGTCTCCCGCTGGGCGGGGCCGCCGCAGCAGGGGCAGGTGGTGTTCACCCAGTCGGTCATGGCGGACAGGGGGGATTCGCCGTCGTCGGTGGTCTCATAACTCTCCACCTCCGGCAGCAGGACGGGCAGCTGGTCCTCCGGCACCGGCACCCAGCCGCACTTGGGGCACTTCACCATGGGGATAGGCTCGCCCCAATAGCGCTGGCGGGAGAACACCCAGTCCCGCAGCTTATAGTTCACCTTGGCGTGGCCGATGCCCTCGGCCTCCAGGTGGTCGATCATGGCCTGTTTGGCCTCCTCCACCGTCATGCCGGTGAGGAAGCCGGAGTTGACCATGACGCCGGTGGCCACATCGGTGAAGGCCCCCTTGCTGAGGTCCACCAGCTCGCCCTCGCTGCTGGCCACCACCTGAACGATGGGCAGATGGAAGACCTGGGCAAACTCCCAGTCACGGGTGTCGTGGGCAGGCACGGCCATGATGGCGCCGGTGCCGTAGGTGGACAGGACGTAGTCGGAGATGAAGATGGGGATCTCCTGATTATTCACCGGGTTGATGGCCCGGACACCCTTCAGCTCCACGCCGGTCTTGTCCTTGGCAAGCTCGGTGCGCTCAAAGTCAGACTTGGAGGCCGCCTGACGGACGTAGGCCTGCACCTCGTCATAGTTGGAGAGCTTATCCGCCCACTTCTCCACATAGGCGTGTTCCGGCGCGATGACCATATAGGTGGCGCCGAACAGGGTATCGCAGCGGGTGGTGTAGACGGTGAGGACGTCCCCCTCGGTGGTGTTGAAGTTCACCTCCGCGCCGGTGGAGCGACCGATCCAGTTCTTCTGCTGGATGGCGATGCGGGGGATGTAGTCCACTGTGTCCAGGCCGTCGATGAGCTTCTGGGCGTACTCGGTGATTTTCAGCATCCACTGGCTCTTCTCCTTGCGGACGACCTCGCTGCCGCACCGCTCGCACACGCCGTTGACCACCTCTTCGTTGGCCAGCACGCACTTGCAGCTGGTGCACCAGTTCACCGGCATGGAGGTCTTGTAGGCCAGGCCCTTCTTGTACAGCTGGACGAAAATCCACTGGGTCCAGCGGTAGTAGCTGGGGTCGGTGGTGTTGATCTCCCGATCCCAGTCGAAGGAGTAGCCCAGCATCTCCAGCTGGTCGTGGAAGCGCTTGATGTTGTCCTCCGTAACCTTGGCGGGGTGGATATGGTTCTTGATGGCGTAGTTCTCCGTGGGCAGGCCGAAGGCATCGTAGCCGATGGGGAACAGGACGTTATAGCCGTCCATCCGCTTCTTCCGGGCAATCACGTCCATGGCGGTGTAGGGCCGGGCGTGGCCCACATGGAGGCCCTGGCCGGAGGGATAGGGGAACTCCACCAGGCCGTACCACTTGGGGCGGGTGGTGTCGCCGGTGACGGCCCGGAAGGTCTTTTCCTCCCGCCAGCGGGTCTGCCATTTCTTTTCAATCTTGCTAAAATCGTACTTCACCAAACTCACAGCTTTCTTTTCATAGTCATGCTCCCGCGGCGCTGCCGCCGGAGGTTCAGTCCTCTTTCTTTGTCAGGAACGGAGAAACGTCCACCGCTTTCGCCTCCCGCCACAGGCGGTCCAGGTCGTAAAACTCCCGCTGCTGGGGCAGGAACAGGTGCACGATCACCGTGTTAAAGTCCAGGGCGAGCCAACCGCTCTCCCGTTCGCCCTCCTTGCGCAGGGCGGGTTCCCCCAGCTTCTCCGCAGCCTCCTCGCAGGCGTCGCTCAGCGCCCGGAGCTGCGTGGTGGAGCCGGCGGTACACATGATGAAGTAGTCCGCCAGGCTGGTCACCTCTGTGGTGTACAGTACCTCCAGGTTCATGCCACGCTTCGCGTCCAGCGCCCGGCACAGGGCCACCGTCAATTCCAATGCCTCAGCCATGTTGCTCTCCCTTCCTGAGTTCCGTCTCCATCCAGTCCCTGGCCTCAATGCCATCCGGGTGGACGGGCTTGTTTGCCTCCTGATTTCTGCGGATGCTGTAGTCCAGCCCATAGTAGACGCCCAAATCCAAATCCTCCTCCACAATGCCCCGCAGCTGGGCGCACCAGGGATAGGGACGGCTGGGTTCGGCGTAATCCGCAATATAGATGATTTTCTCCAGCAGCGTCATACCGGCGTGGCCGGTGGTGTGCCAGAAGATGGCGGAGCAGATGTCCTCCGGCATCCCGAACACCTGACGGGCCACCGCCGCGCCGCTTTTCGCGTGGAGCAGGCCGGTGTTTTCCCGGGCTATCTGGTCTATTAGGATACCACATTTTTCGCAAATTGACAACTGTTTTTCCGGGGAAAAGTACTTTGTGCAGTCGTGGAGGATGGCGGCCTTCCGGGCCTTCTCCTCGTCGGCCCCGTTTTTCCGGGCCAGCAGGGCCGCCTCCTGCTCCGTCCCCTTGATATGGGGGATGCGCTTGGCCTTCACCATGGAGTAGGAGCAGGCCCGCAGGTCCTCCAGGCTCAGCTGCGTCAGGTCGGCGTTCGTGCCGTAGAGCCGGTGCATCAGGATATAACCGTAAATGCTCTCGTCCAGCAGCGCCCGGCCCTGGCCCCTGGACAGCTGCTCCCGCAGCTGGCTGGAGGACACCTCCACCAGGTCCTCCAGGGTGACGATTTTCACCCTGGCGTCGAACAGCTTTTTCAGCTTTTTCTTCTGCCAGTGGAAGGACTCGGTGTCCCCCGCCTGGCGGCCAAAGGCGGCGATGTGGGCGTACCGGCAGATGCGCTGGGGCTGATACCAGGTGTCCAGGGTCAGGAACATATCCGTCCCCATGAGCAGGTACAGCTCATCCTTGGGATGCTGTTTGGCAAGGGCCTCCAGGGTGTCCGCCGTGTAGCTCTTCCCCTGCCGGGTCAGCTCGATATCCGACGCCTCGAAGCCCTTCCCCAGCCGGTCCGCCATCAGCTCCACCATCTCCAGCCGCTGCTGCGGGGTGGCGCTGCCCTCCGGCAACTCCTTGTGGGGCGGCGTATTGTCCGGCACCAGCAGCACTTTGTCCAGCTTCAATGCCTGGGCCACCTCCCGGGCCGCCGCCATGTGGCCCAGATGGGGCGGGTTGAACGTCCCGCCGTAGATTCCGATTTTCAACGCTTCTTCCCCTCTCTGCCCGCCGTCAGGACACGTTACTGCGCCCTGTCGTACTTCTTCCCCGCCGTCTTTTTCTGCCTGGGCTGCACCAGATTGATGCACTTCTCCCCCAGCTTATGGCTGTGGCGGTACAGGACGAAGCGGCTGCCGATGACCTGCACCTGCTCCGACCGGGTCAGCTCACTGAGCTGGTCGCAGGCCTCCCGGGCGGAGAGGGGGCTGGTCTCCAGCACCTTGCACTTGATCAGCTCCCGCGCCTCCAGGGCGTCGTCCGCCTGCTGCACCAGATTGTCGCTGATGCCGTCCTTGCCCACGGTCAGTACCACCTCCAGGGTGTTGGCCATGCTCCGGAGCTGGGCCCGCTGCTTGCTGTTGATTGGTTCCATTTGATAACTTCTCCTTATGGTTGCTTCTGTCATTCGTTGCGTTGGGCTTGCCGCCCGTTCAGATACGCCTCCAGCGCCCCGGCGAAGGCCCGCAGGGCCTTACCCCGATGGGAAACGGCGCCCTTCTCCTCCGCCGTCATCTGGGCGAAGGTTTTTTTGCACTCCGGCACCAGGAAGATGGGGTCATAGCCGAAGCCGTCCTCCCCCACCGGGGTAAAACCGATACGGCCCTCGCACTCGCCCCGGGCGGAAATCACATCCCCATTCGGGAAGGCGCAGGTCACCACGGAGACGAACTTTGCCTTCCGGTTGAGCTGCCCCCGCATACTCTGGAGCAGGAGCTGGTACCGCTGCCGGTCATCCAGGTCTGGGCCGCCGTACCGGGCGGAGTACACCCCCGGCCCGCCGTTCAGCGCCTCGCAGCACAGGCCGGAGTCGTCCGCAATGGCGGGGAGGCCGCTGGCCTCCATCACCGCCCTGGCCTTGATGAGGGCGTTTTCCTCAAAGGTGTCCCCGGTCTCCTCCGGCTCCAGGTCGAGGCCCAGCTGGGGCTGGAGGACGACCTCCACCCCCAGCTGCTGTAAAATCGCCTGCAGCTCCGCCAGCTTCTTCGGGTTATGGCTTGCCAGTACGAATTTCATGCTGCACCTCCGGTCAGTGCGCAGGTCTGCTTTACCATCAGCTCCTGAATCCCCTTCTGACACAGGGCCACCAGCCGCTGCTGCTCATGGACGGTGAAGGCCCGGCCCTCGCCGGTGCCCTGAATCTCGATCAGCTCCCCCCGCTCGTTCATGACGCAGTTCAGGTCCACCTGTGCGCCGGAATCCTCGTAATACTGCAAATCCAGCAGGGCTTCCTCCTCCACCAGTCCGGCAGACACCGCCGCCACCTGATGCACCACCGGGTCCTCGTCCAGCACCCCGGCCTCCAGCAGCTTCCGGCAGGCCAGCTTCAGCGCCACCCAGCCGCTGGTGACGGAGGCGGTGCGGGTGCCACCGTCCCCCTGCAGCACGTCGCAGTCCACGGTGATGCAGCGGGGGCCAAGCTTCTGCAGGTCCACCGCCGCCCGGAGGCTGCGGCCAATGAGCCGCTGAATCTCCGCGCTGCGGCCGGACAGCTTCAGTCTGGTGACGTCCCGGCGGGAGCGGGTGCGGTTGGCCCGGGGCAGCATATTGTACTCCGCCGTCACCCAGCCGCAGCCCTCCGCCACATGGGGCGGCACCCTGTCCTCCACGGAGGCGGTGATATACACCATGGTGGCGCCGCACTTGATGATGCAGCTGCCCTCCGCAAATGCGTTGGTATTGGGAATGATCTCCACCGGGCGCAGCATATCGGCCGCCCGTCCGTCCCGTCTGTTCATAGGCCAGCTTCCTTTCTGTAGGGTTCGTGTGTACGATTGAATCAAATCAGGGCGTTGGCAAACTCCCTGGCGTCGAAGGGCTTCAAATCCTCCAGCCCCTCGCCGACACCGGCGTACTTCACCGGCACCTTCAGCTCCTGGGCCACGGCCACGGCGATGCCGCCCTTGGCGGTGCCGTCCAGCTTGGTCAGCACGATGCCGGTGATGCCGCAGGTCTCCATGAACTGCCGGGCCTGCACCAGGCCGTTCTGGCCAGTGGTGGCGTCCAGCACCAGCAGCACCTCCTTAGCGCAGTCCGGGCACTCCCGGTCAATGATGCGGCTCATCTTCGCCAGCTCGTTCATTAGGTTGGACTTGTTGTGGAGCCGTCCTGCCGTGTCGATCAGCACCACGTCTGTCCCACGGGCCTTGGCCGCCGAGATGGAGTCGTAGACCACGGCGGCGGGGTCGCTGCCCTCCCCCTGCTTCACGATGTCGATGCCGGAGCGCTGGGCCCAGATGGTCAGCTGCTCAGAGGCGGCGGCCCGGAAGGTGTCCGCTGCGGAGAACAGCACCTTTTTGCCCTCGGCCTTCATGCTGGCGCCGATTTTGCCGATGGTGGTGGTCTTCCCCACCCCGTTCACCCCGATGAACAGCACAAAGGAGGGCTTCGTGCTGAGGTTCAGGGCCGGGTCGGCCACCTCCAGCATTTCCGCCAGAATCTCCCGCATGCAGTTCTGGGCGTCGGGGATCTCCTTGATACGCTCCCGCTTGGCACGGGTGCGCAGCTCCTCCACCGCCTTCAACGTGGTGTTCATCCCCATGTCGGCCAGAATCAGGCTCTCCTCCAGGTTGTCGTAAAACTCGTCGTCCAGCTTGGAGAAGCCGTTGAAAATGCCGATTTTCTTGATTTTGTCAAAGAATCCCATTGCTCTTTCCCCTTTCGATCAAAACGCCCTCCGGGCTTATTGAATATTCAATTCTTCCGCCACCTCGTTCAGGTTGACGGTCAGCACACGGCTGATGCCCCGCTCCTGCATGGTGACGCCGTAGAGGACGTCCGCCTCCTCCATGGTGCCACGGCGGTGGGTGATGATGATAAACTGGGTCTTGTCGCTCATGGAGCGGACGTAGTGGGCAAACCGGGTGACGTTGGGGTCGTCCAGCGCCGCCTCAATCTCGTCCATCACCACGAAGGGCGTGGGCCGCACCTTCAAAAAGGCGAAGTACAGGGCGATAGCCACAAAGGCCTTCTCCCCGCCGGACAGCAGGCTCAGCACCTTCAGCGCCTTGCCCGGCGGCTGAACCTTGATTTCGATGTCGCAGTTCAGGATGTCCTCCGGGTCCTCCAGCTCCAGGGCGGCCTTGCCGCCGCCGAACAGCTCCTGGAAGGTGACGGAGAAGGCGTCCGCGATGAGGTCGAACTGCTCCGAAAAGATGCGCTTCATCTCCTCGGTGATGCCGTCAATGATCTCCTCCAGCTCTGCCTTGGCCTTTTCCACATCGTCCCGCTGGGCAGTCAGGTAGTCGTACCGCTCGCTGATGCGGCGGAACTCCTCAATGGCCCCCACGTTCACGTCGCCCAGGGCGTTGATGCTCCGTTTCAGCTCGGCAATGCGCCGCCCGGCCCTGGCCACGCTCTCCAGCTCCTGCCGCTGGGGCTGGGCGCTGTCATAGGTCAGCTCGTAGCTGTCCCACAGCTTGCTTAGCAGCTGGCTCTCCTCCATGGCGGCGGCGGCCTTCTTCCGCTCCAGGGCGGAACACTCCCGCTCCATGTTCAGCAGGGCTTCGTTCTTGTCCCTTGCATCCCGGTCGGCCTGGGTGCGCTGTCCCTCCAGCTCCAGCCGACGGCCCGACAGCTTTTGCAGGCTGTCCGCCAGGGCGTCCCTGCTGGCCCGGAGGGCTTGCAGCCCCTCCTCCAATGCTCGGATGCGGCCGGTCAGCTCCTCATTGCGCTGGCCGTACTCCGCAATCTGGCGGCGGCGGCTCTCCCGGTCGCCGGTGATGTCCCGCTCCATGGCCTTGAGCTCCTCCAGAGCGGTCAGGGTGGCGGACTGCTCCGCGTCCAGAGACGCCTGAGCCACGTGTACCTCCGCAATGGCGGCGGCGATGGCCTCCGCCTGCTTCCGGAACACGTCCTGTCCGGCGGCCTTGCCCGCCGCCTCTGTCCGCAGGGCGGCGGCGGAACTCTCCAGGGTTTCAATGCGCTGACGGGCCGCCTCGGTGTCCTCCTCCAGCTTTCTGGCCCGCTGGCGGAGGCTTTCCAGTTCATCCTGCCAGTTGTCCCGGTTGTCCCGGAGGGCCCCCAGCAGGATGCGGTACTGGCCGTACTCGCCGTCCAGCCGCAGCACCGTGTCATCCAGCGTCCGCTTCTGGTTCCGGGCCACCTCCGTCTCGTAGTTGGCCTGGTCCGCCTCCCGTTTGGCGTCCGCCAGGGCCCGGCGGGCCTCGTCCATATCCTCTTTCAGCTGGGCGGACTGCTTTTCCAGCCGCTCCAGCTCACTGGCCCGGGAGAGGATGCCCGCGCTGCGGCTGGTGCTGCCGCCGGTCATAGAGCCGCCGGGGTTCAGCACCTGACCGTCCAGGGTGACGATGCGGAACCGGTGGCCGAACTGCCGGGCCATGGCGATGGCGGCGTCCATATCCTCCGCAATGACCACCCGGCCCAGCAGGTTGCCCACAACGTCGGCATACTGCCCCTCGCAGGTCACCAGGGCGCTGGCCACCCCTACGAAGCCTCGGCACTGCTCCACGTTCCGTTCCTTCAGATAGTTGGCCCGGACGGCGGAGAGGGGCAGGAAGGTGGCCCGGCCCGCGTCCCGCCGTTTCAGGTAGTTGATGGCGGCCTTGCCGTCCTCCTCCCGGTCCACCACCAGGTTCTGCTGGGCCGCGCCCAGCGCCGTCTCGATGGCGACGGTGTACTGCTCCGGCACCTTGATCAGGCTGGCCACCGGGCCGTGGATGCCCCGGAGCTGCTTCCGCTCGGCGGCCTGCATCACCGCCTTCACCGCCTTGGAGTAGCCCTCATACAGCTTCTCCATCTCGGTGAGCATATGGATACGGCCGGACAGGTTGTTGCTGTCCAGGGTCAGCCGGTTCACCCTGTCCTGGGCGGCCTCCAGCTTCTGGTTCCGGCTGGACGCCTTCATCTGATGACCCGCAATGACATTTTCCAGGCTGTCCCGCTGGTCTTTCGTGTTATTCAGCTCTTTCCGCTTGGCCTTGGCCTCCGCCTCGGTCTGGGTCAGCTTCTCCTGGTTCTCCTGGATGGAGGCCCGGAGGGAGGTGTCCTGGTCGATCATCTCCTGACCGGAGGCCGCCAGGGCGGACAGCAGCTCCTTGGTGTCCGCCAGAGAGGCGTTCTGAATCTGCTCCGAGCTGCGGAGGGCTTCCAGCTCCTCCGCCAGCGTGCCCGCCTGCTTCCGGTTTTCCGCCTCCTCCAGATGGCGTGCGGCCAGTTCATCCTCCAGCGTCTGGCGCTGGTCGGCGATTTCCCGAAGCCGCTCCTCCCGCTGGGCGATCTGGGCGGCGATGGAGTCCGCCCGCCCCTCCTGCTGGTCCAGCTCCCGCTGGAGGCGGTCGGCGGATTCGGTATTGCTCTGCACCTGGCTTTTCAGCACGGCGATGGAGGATTCCCGCTCATTGCTCTCCCCTTCCAGGGAGGACTGGCGGGCGCGGAGCTGCTCCGCCTCCACGTCGCAGTCCCGCATCTGCCGGGCCAGCTCCTCCGCCCGGGCGTAAAGGGTATCCTGCTCCGCTTTGATGCAGTCCCGCTGGGCGGTGGCGGCGTCGTAGTCGGCAGACAGCTTCCGGTGGTTCGTCCGCAGCTCGTCCAGGTTCTCCAACCACAGGGAGATTTCCAGTCCCTTCAGCTCGTCCCGGTAGGCCAGGAACTGCTTTGCCTTTTCCGTCTGCCCCCGGAGGGGCTCCAGCTGTAACTCCAGCTCGGAGATTTTATCCCCCACCCGGAGGAGGTTGTCCGCCGTCTTTTCCAGACGGTGCTCGGCCTCCTCCTTCCGGTGGCGGAACCGGGAGATGCCCGCCGCCTCCTCAAAGACGCTGCGCCGCTCGGTGCCCTTGGTGGACAGGATCTCGTCAATTTTACCCTGGCCGATGATGGAGTAACCCTCCCGGCCCAGGCCGGTGTCCATCAGCAGCTCGTTGATGTCCTTCAACCGGCAGCTGTGGCGGTTGATGTAATACTCGCTGTCCCCGCTGCGGTAGTAGCGGCGGGTGATCATGACCTCCGACTCCTCCAGGGAGAACCGGTGATCCTCATTGTCCAAAATCAGGCTGACCTCGGCATAGCCCAGCTGCTTGCGCTTGGCGGTGCCGCCGAAGATCACGTCCTCCATCTTGCCGCCCCGCAGCGCCTTGGTGGACTGCTCCCCCATGACCCAGCGGATGGCGTCTGAAATATTCGATTTTCCGCTGCCGTTGGGCCCCACGATGCCGGTGACCGGCTCCCCGAAGGTCAGGACGGTTTTGTCAGGGAAGGATTTGAATCCCTGTATTTCCAAGGCTTTTAAATACAAAAGGACACCTCTCGCCGATTCGTTTTTTCAGATGCACATAGTTTGACACTGTATTTTACCATTGCTCAGCTGAAATTGCAACGGATTCCTTCCCTTTTTAGAAAAATTGCCGCCGGGCGGCCAACGCCCTCCGGGAAAAATCGCTGCCCCACGGATAAACCGTGAGGCAGCGTGTTTGTGTTTGTCGTTCAGCTCTGCACCAGCCGCTCCAGCTCCCGGCACAGGGCGGTCATCTCCTCATCGGTGCCGATGGTGATGCGCAGGAACCGGTCTGTCCGGGGGGCGTCAAAGTAGCGCACCAGAATCCCCGCCTCCCGCAGCCCGGCGAACAGCGCCCTGGCGGGCACCGCTGCATGGGACGCAAAGAGGAAGTTCGCCTTGCTGGGCAGCACCGTGAAGCCCAGCCCCTCCAGCCGCTCCGTCACCCAGGCCCGGGTGTTCATCACGGCGGCGCAGCGGCTTCTGAAATAATCCTCGTCCTCCACGGCGGCGGCGGCCCCCACAATGGCCAGCCGGTCCAGGGTGTAGGAGTTCATGGAGTTTTTCACGCAGTTGATGGCCTGAATCAGGTTCTCCTGCCCGAAGGCGAAGCCCGCCCGCAGCCCCGCCAGGGAGCGGGACTTGGACATGGTCTGCACCACCAGCAGGTTGGGGTACCGCTGAATCAGCGGCAGGGCGGAGGCGGCGCCGAAGTCCACATACGCCTCGTCCACGATGACCACCACATCCGGGTTGGCCTCCAGAATCCGCACCAGCTCCCCTTGAGGCAGTTCAATGCCGGTGGGGGCGTTGGGGTTGGCCAGCACAATGCCGCAGTGCTGACCCAGAAGCTGCTCCACAGGGACGGTGAAGTCCTCGTTCAGGGGCACCGTGCGGCACCGGATGTCGAACAGCGCCGCATACACCGGGTAAAAGCTGTAGGTGATGTCCGGGAACAGCACCGTGTCCCCGGGGCCGAAGAATGCCTGAAAGGCAAAGGCCAGCACCTCGTCGGAGCCGTTGCCCAGGAAGATGTTCTCCTCCCCCACGCCGTAGCGTCTGGCCAGGGTGGCCCGGAGGGCGCTGCCCTCCGGGTCCGGGTACCGGCGGAGAGACTGGCCCAGCTCCGCCGCAATAGCCTCCCCCACCTTCGGGGAGGGGGGGTAGGGGTTCTCATTGGTGTTCAGTTTGATCAGGTTCTGCACCTTCGGCTGCTCCCCCGGCGTGTAGGGGGTCAGCTGCCGAATCCGGCTGGACCAGTATTCTTTCATGGCGCAATCGCTCCTTTGTTTCTCAATCGGGCTGCTGCCGGTTGGGGCCGGGGAGGATCTTTTTCACGTTCTTCTCCGCCTTGGCCCGGGGCAGCATGACCTCCCGGCCGCAGCCCTTGCACCGCATCCGGAAATCCATACCGATGCGCAGCACCTCCCACTCCTTGCAGCCGCAGGGGTGGGGCTTTTTCATTTGCAGGGTATCGCCAACCTGGATGTCCATACCGGTCTCCCTCCTGTTGCTTTAGCACGCTAATACACTACCATGCCGTAATCTGTTTGTCAAGTGGTTTCCCATCAAACTTCTCCCCGTCGGCGTATATGCTTTTAGAAAGACCAAATCAGGAGGAAGAACATGATGCATCAAATTTTGCCGGAAGGCCGCCTGCTCTCCACGGCGGAAAATCAGGCCCTGCTGGCCTCCCCGGAGGGGCTCCACGCCGCCATGGAGGGGCAAATCGTGCTGGAGAGCGTCGCCCTGCGCTGCGACCGGGGCCACAACCTCCATCTCAGGCTGGGGGAGGTGGACGCCATCATCCCCCACGATGAATGTGCCGTGGGCCTGGACGACGGCACCACCCGTGAGATCGCCCTGCTGACCCGGGTGGGGAAGCCGGTGGCCTTCCTTGTCACCGGGCTGGTGGGGGAGGACGGCCGCATTGTGGCCCGGCTCTCCCGCCGTCTGGCCCAGGAGCAGGCCCTGGAGGTGCTGCTGAACCTGCCGGCGGGGGCCGTACTGCCCGCCACCGTCACCCGGCTGGAGCCCTTCGGCGCCTTTGTGGACATCGGCAGGGGGATTCCCTCCATGATTCCCCTGGGGGCCATCTCTGTGGCCCGCATCAGTCACCCCGCCGACCGGTTTGAGACCGGTCAGGAGATTTTCGCGGTGCTGCACGAGACGATTCCCCGGCAGCGCCGCCTGCTCCTGTCCCACAAAGAGCTGCTGGGCACCTGGGCAGAGAACGCGGCCCGGTTCACCCCCGGCGAAACCGTCACCGGTATTGTCCGGGGGGTGCTGGACTACGGCATCTTTGTGGAGCTGGCCCCCAACCTCCCCGGCCTGGCGGAATACCTGCCGGGATACGCGGTGGGCGACCGGGTCAGCGTCTACATCAAGGCCATCCTGCCGGAACGGCAGAAAATCAAGCTGCTGCTCATTGACCGGCTCCCCGGCCCCGCCCGCTGCGCCCCGCCAAACTATTTCGTCACCGGGGGCAATGTGGCGGGCTGGGACTATCACGCCCCTGACGCTTAACCTTTTTTGACCTTCTCCCAGTAGCCTCTGGCCGCCTGCTCCGTCTTGTTCTCCCCGTACTCGTAGTAGGTTCGCCCCTGGAGGGCGTCCGGGAGGTACTGCTGCCTGACCCAATGATTGGGGTAGTCGTGGGGGTAGCGGTAGCCCTGCTCCCGCTCCATGCCGGTGCTGTCGGCGTGGACGTTTTGCAGATGGCGGGGATAGTCCCCCGTCCTGCCCGCCGCCACGTCGGACATGGCGGCGGAAATGCCCTTGTAAACGCTGTTGGACTTGGGGGCCGTGGCCAGCAGCACCACCGCCTGGGCCAGAGGCAGCCGGGCCTCCGGCAGCCCCAGCATATTGGCGTTCTCCACACAGGCGTTGACGATGGCCGCCGCCTGTGGGTAGGCCATGCCCACGTCCTCACTGGCGGAGCAGAGGATGCGCCGGATGGCGGTCACCATGTCCCCCGCCTCCAGCAGCCGGGCCAGGTAGTGGAGGGCGGCGTCCGGGTCGGAGCCGCGCATGGATTTCATCAGGGCGGAGGCGATGTCAAAATGGTCGTCTCCCGCCCGGTCGTAGCGCATGGCGGAGTGCTGGGCCAGCAGCTCGGCATCCTCCATGGTCAACGTGAGTTTCCCGTCCACGGGCTGGGCGGCGTTCACCTGCAGCTCCACGGAGTTCACCGCCTTGCGCACGTCCCCGCCGCAGGCGGTGGCAATGTGGGCGACAACCTCCGGGGGGCAGACGATCTCCACCCCCAGCCGCTGCTCCAGCAGGGCCACCGCCCGCCGCACCGCAGGCTGCACCTCCTCCGCCGTCACCGGCTTGAACTCAAAGACGGTGGAGCGGCTCAGCACGGCGTTGTAAACATAAAAGTAGGGATTTTCCGTGGTGGAGGCAATCAGGGTGATTTTGCCGTTCTCCATGAACTCCAGCAGGCTCTGCTGCTGCTTTTTATTGAAATACTGAATCTCGTCCAGGTAGAGCAGCACGCCGTTGGGGGCCAGCAGGGTGTCCACATCGGCGATGATGTTCTTGATGTCGGAGATGGAGGCGGTGGTGGCGTTCAGCCGGTGCAGGGCCTTGTTGGTGCGGCTGGCGATGATGTTGGCCACCGTGGTCTTGCCGGTGCCGGAGGGGCCGTAAAACACCATGTTGGGGATGTTCCCCCCCTGAATGATGCGGCGGAGCACCCCGTTGGGTCCCAAAATCTGCCGCTGTCCCACCACATCGTCCAAACTGGTGGGCCTGATTTCATCTGCCAATGGCCGTTCGTTCATGGCATATGCCGCCTCCCTGTCACTGATTGTTCCCATTGTAGCACATTTGCCGCCCCTTGTAAATGTGAAGCGCCGCCGTTCCACGGAAAAGGGCCGCCCCGCGCTTCATGGCAGGGCGGCCGGAAACCGTTTTATTTTGGCGGGATTACCACTCCTCCAGGCTGTATGCAATCATCTCATCCCGCTCTTCGGCGCTGGAGGAGACGCCGATCAGGAAGTCGTCCCCCATGGTGCCCTCCAGGATGCCTTTCAGCCTGCCGCAGTCCTTGATGCGCCAGCCATAGCGGGCGCGGATCTCGTCCATGCTGTGCCGATAATGCCGCTCATCCCAGCGGCCAATATAGGCGCAGAAGTACCGCTGTCCGTCGTAGAAGTGATGGGCCTCATCATAGCAGATCATGTCCGCCCAGAGCTGGTAATAGTCGGCGCTGGAGGCGTAGTTGATCATGTCCGGGGTATAGCCCCCCGCCGGGCGCATATTAACCTCCAGGCCCACGATGTCGCCCACGTTGCCCAGCCCTTCCTTGGCCTCCGTCAGCCGGAAGAACTCCAAGTGAAAGCTCCTCTTTTTCAGGCCAAAGGCTTTCAGCACCGCCTTCCCCGCCTCCAGCATATCCCAGGGCACATCCTGCAGGACGGAGTAGTACATGGGGCCGTGGTTCTGCACCATATCCATGATGGAGATGGTGGTCACATGGTTGGCGCAGAAGAGGATTTCCCCCTTGCTGTTGACGATGCCGTCAAAGGCACTGACATCGCCGCTGACGAACTCCTCCAGAATATACTGGCTGTCCAACTCCATCCCGCACAGGCGGTACACGTCTTCATCACAGCGGAGCACCATGTTTCCCGCCGCGCCCACGCCGTTGTCCAGCTTGGCCACGATGGGATAGCCCACCAGATGGGCAAAGTCCAGCGCCCCTTCACAGCCGTTCAGCAGATGATACCGGGCGGTGGGGATGCCCGCCTTGGCGTAATAGGCCTTCATGGCGGACTTGTGCTTGAATTTCCGCATATCCTCCGGCTGTAAGCCGGTGGTGATGCGGAAGTCCTGCCGAAGCCGGGCGTCCTGCTCCATCCAATATTCGTTGTTGGACTCCAGATAGTCGATTTTCCCGTAGCGGAAGGTGAAATAGGCCACGGCGCGGAGCATTTCGTCGTAGTTCTCCATGTCGTTCACCCGGTAATATTCGGTCAGGGCCTCCCTCAGCTCCGGGTGCAGGAGGTCATAGGCGCAGTCGCCAATGCCCAGCACATTGACGCCGTTTCCCTTCAACCGCTGACAAAAATGTCGGTAGCAGTCGGGGAACTGGGGCGAAATAAAGACAAAATTCATATTTTTCACACTTTCCGGCGGGGCAGCGTGCCGGCCACAGTTTCTGACAGCCGCTGCCCTGTTCCATTGTCTGCCTCTATTATAGTCCCCTTTTTTGCAAATTGCTACCCCTGTCTTTCTGAAAACACGGAAAAACCGCCGGCGATGAAGGGAGAACAGAAAAAAGGCTGACATCCTAACAATGTCAGCCTTTTCTGTGTTAGCACTACCTATTTTCCCGGCCCGTCTCCAGGCAAGTATCGTCGGCGAAGG
>JAJQBL010000058.1 GCA_021203325.1 Clostridiales bacterium
TCAGGTGGTGAGACTGCCGCCGATGGCGGCTGGCGGGGATTGCCGCCCACGTTCCTGCCTTACGGCGGAACGGGCGGCAATTTTGTTGCCCTTTGGTCGTGGAAATCTGACTGCACCACAACGTTTTTTCCTTTGGTGGAAACGCTGTGCTGCTCCTTCACTCAGTAGTAGAGCGTGAAACCTAAATTTTTATCTTTTTTGTAGGAGCGGCCCTTGGCCGCCCGGGGTAAGCAGGTGGTTCCCGAGGGCGGCCAAGGGCCGCCCCTACACACGTGGGTGCAAAAACAGAAACTATTTTCCTGCCTGAACAGCATCACAGGCAATTCCAGTGGCATTTTGCGATGGTTAAATGAAGTAAAGTTTTTGTTTTCACGCTCTAGTAGGGGCGCACACTGTGCGCCCGGCCACGGCTTCCTTTTAGATAAAGTGCAGGAGTGTTCGAAGGCGTTACCCCTCCGGCACTTCGCGCCACCTCCCCTTTCATGGTAGGGAGGTGCGAAGCACCGGAAATGCCGCTTGACGGCGGAGGGGAGACCGGCGACGGCCGGTGGAGAGGTGGCTAACAACTAACAGCTAACAGCCAATGGTGTGCAACCCCCAGCCTGCCAGGGCAGGCTGGGGGTTGTTGTTTCATTTTATCCCGGCGGCCACGGTCAGGCCAGCACGTTTTTCGTCCTGGGATACATCATCTCCCGCCAGTCCAGGTCGCCCCGGTTCAGGCCCTGAATCAGCATTTCGGCGGTGCAGATGTTGGTAGCCACAGGCACGTTGTTGATGTCGCACAGGTGGCAAATATATTGCAGATCCCCCAGGTAGGCGTCATTGTCCGGCCCGGTGAAGAAGAAAATCATATCCAGCTCGTTATAGGCGATGCGTGCCCCAATCTGCTGGCAGCCCCCCTGGTCGTGGGAGAGGAACCGCTGCACCTTCAGGCCGGTGGCCTCCGCCACCATCCGTCCGGTGGTGCTGGTGGCGCAGATGGTGTGTTTGGCAAGGATGCCGCAGTAGGCGATGCAGAACTGCACCATCAGCTCCTGCTTGTTTTCATCTGAAATGAGGGCAATATTCATTGTGACAGGCTCCTTTCTTCCGGCCCGGTGGGGGGAGGACGCTTCATCTGTTCCTTAGGAACCTCTGAACAAATGCACTTCGGCGCCTTGCGGCAAATTTGCGCCATAAATGCGTTGCAAAATCTTGAAATCCGTCAGGATTCCTGCGCTTTTGCGCCTTTTTCTGACGCAAATTTCCTCGCAATCCGCTCTCGTCCATTTATTCAGAGGTTCCTTATATCCGCATCAGCGGGGTGCGCCGCCCGATGAGGCGGCTTGCGATATTGCGGTAGGCCCTGGCCGCGCCGCTGCGGGTGTGGAGGATCATCAGCTCTCCCCTGGCGCACAGGGCGGTGACCCGGTCATCCTCCGGGATGACCCCGATCAGCGGCAGACCCGCCGTGTCCATGGCGTCGTCGATGCTGGTGTGCAGCTTGCGCATCAGCCGCTTGCTCATCCGATTCACCACCAGATGAATGGGAATTTCGTACCCCCGCAGCTGGGACACCGTCATCTGGGCGTCCCGGAGGGCGGTGGGCTCCGTGGTGGTCACCACAATGGCCTGGTCGGCGGCGCAGACTGCCAGCCGGAAGCCGGAGCCGATGCCGGCGGGGCAGTCGATCAGCACATAGTCAAACCAGAGCCGGGCGCTGCCGATCAGCTCCCGCATACCCTGCTCCGTCACCCGTGCGGCGGGGAGGGCCACCGGCGCGTTCAGCAGGTACAGCCCCTTCAGGGTGGGATGCTCACACACCGCCGCCTCCAGCGGGCAGCGCCCGGCGATGACATCGCTGAAATCCATCAATGCCCGGTCGGCCAGACCCAGGGTCACATCCAGGTTCCGCAGGCCGATGTCCACGTCCACGCAGAGGACGCGCTTCCCCAGCTCTGCCAATGCGGAGGCAATGCCACAGGTCACAGTCGTCTTTCCCGTTCCACCTTTTCCCGATGTAATCACAACTGAAATACCCATTTCGCATTCTCCTGTATTGTACAGCTTACCATATTTCCCTGCGGAATTGCAACCCCTCTTTTCCAAATTTCCCAATGTTTTCAGGAAAATTTTTCCAGACAGGGGGAGCGTGGCCGGTGACTGGCCGCCTCCTGCGGGGGCGTGAGCGGTTAGCCGTTAGCCGTTCGTGGCGGCGGCTGGAACGGCTGCGCGTGGGCGCTTTGTGCGCCCGCCTGTTTACGCCTCGGAAAAAGTACCCGGTTGAAGATTTTTCAGGGAAAACCGGCGGCTCATGACAGTACATTTTGTATAGATATAGACAATAATTGCTTTTTGTAATCCTGCCGTTCCAGGAGGAACGCAGAAACAGGCCCAACCACAGCCGGGCGGCCAGGGGCCGCCCCTACTAACAGCTACCAGCCACTACAGCGGCGCCTTCTTGATTTTGGCGAATCGCCGGGGATACTGCCCCGGAGTGGGCCGCACCTTCTCCACCCGCACCAGCCGGTGGGTGACGTCGGTGCCGGGGATGGTGTAATCCACGGCGGGCAGCAGACGCCCGCCTAAGACAGCGACGGCGTGGGCGGCTCCGTCCACCTCCGCCCGGCTGTCCACGCTCTTCATGGCCACGAACAGGCCCCCCACCTTGACGAAGGGCAGGCTCAGCTCCGCCAGGACGCGCAGGTCGGCCACCGCCCGGGAGGTCACCACATCAAAGCCCTCCCGGAAGTCCGGGCGCTGGCCCAGCTCCTCCGCCCGGCCGTGGAGACAGACCACGTCCTCCGCCCCCAGCTCCGGGGCGACAGATGCCAGCCAGCGCATCCGCTTCTCCAATGCGTCCAGAAGGGTCATCCGGCAGTCGGGAACGATAATTTTCAGCACCATGCCGGGGAACCCCGCGCCGGAGCCCACGTCCAGCACCTTCGTCCCGGACAGGGGGACGTGGGCGGCCAGGGCGGCGCAGTCCAGCATGTGCAGCCGGGCGATCTGCTCCGGCTCGGTGATGGCGGTCAGGTTCATCACCTGATTTTGGGCTTGCAGCAGCCGGCCGTACCGGGCCAGAGCCGGTGCCCCGTCTGTGGGCAGGCCCAGAGCCTCCAGGCCGGAGGTCAGGATGGTTTCCATAGCGCTCCTTTCAGGGATGGCAGCTTTTATAGCAACCATCAAAAAACGTGTCACACTTGACAGCGGGTGTATAACAGAGT
>JAJQBL010000027.1 GCA_021203325.1 Clostridiales bacterium
GAATCGAGAAAAGTAGGCCTCGCCCTGGCAAGGGCAAACACCTGTTTCCTCCATCAAGCTTTGTCTTAGGAGGGAAGGTGGGACGGGCGCACACTGTGCGCCCCTACGGAAAGACGGTTAACGGAGTGCAAGAGCCTTAAGTTGATGACATTGCCCCGAAGGGGGAGGGGGACCGGCGTGAGCCGGTGGAGGGGTGCATCCCCCCTAAGTTGATGACATTTTCAGAGGACCACCGCCAGCAGGATGGCCAGCAGGCCCACCCCCCAGCAGTAGTAGGCGAAGCCGCCGAACCTGCCCTTGTCGGTCAGCAGGTTCACCAGCCGAATGGCGAAGTAACCGGAGACGGCGGCAATCACCACCCCCACCCCGTAGATGGGCAGCAGGCTCAGGTCGATGCCCGCCTCCACTGCGTCGCCGATGCTGAGGATGTTGGCCCCGATGACGGCGGGCAGGCTCAGCAGGAAGGAGTAGCGGACGGCAAAGTCCCGGTCGTAGCCCCGGAGCAGGCCCACGGCGATGGTGGTGCCGGAGCGGGACAGGCCGGGGACGGTGGCCAGGGCCTGACCGCAGCCCACCAGCAGGCAGTCCGCAATGGTGCAGCTGCGCTCGTCCTTCCGCCCCTTTGCCAGCCGGTCGGAGACGAAGAGCAGCGTACCGGTGACCAGCAGAGCGAAGCCGATGGCCAGGGGATAGTTGTTCAGCGCCTCAATGCGGCTCTTGACGGGGAGGATCAGGAACAGGGGCAGCGTGCCGATGATGAGTATCAGAATCAGCCGCCGGGCGGGGGGCACCCGGTCGGTGCGCTGGCCGGTGAACAGATCCCGGAGGAAACGGAAGAACTCCAGAATCATCTCCCAGATGTCATTCCAATAATAGACGAATACGGAAATCAGGGTGCCCAGGTGGAGCAGCACGTCAAAGAATACGTCTGTTTCCTCCGCGCTTTTCAGGTTGAACAGCTGCTGGAACAGGGCCAGGTGGCCGGAGCTGGAGATGGGCAGAAACTCTGCAACCCCCTGAATCAGCCCCAGTATGGCGGAATAAAGATATGTCATGTCGGAATCCTCCCTTACGCAAACTGTCGGCGGAACACTCAGATGCAGTATACCGCCTTCGTGCAGCGGTAGGTCATATAGCAGTCCAGCTTGCCCGTCAGCTCCAGCGGGGCGTGCATGGCAAGGACGGGGGTGCCTGCGTCAATGGTCTCGATATTGCGGTTGGCCATATACATGGCCACGGTGCCGCCGCCGCCCACGTCCACCTTGCCCAGCTCGGCCAGGTGCCAGATCACACCGGCGTCGTCCAGCAGGCGGCGGAGCTTTGCCACCGTCTCCGCTCCGGCATCGTTGCTCTCCCCCTTGCCCCGGGAGCCGGTGTACTTGGCCACGCCTACCCCCCAGTTCACCCGGGAGGCGTTTTGCAGCTCGTACACGCTGGCATAGTTGGGGTCAAAGGCCGCCGTCACGTCGGCGCTGAGGCAGAAGGAGTTTTCATAGCAGGTTTTCAGGGGGACGCCCTGGGTGTCGCACAGGTCGGACACGAAGGTGTCAAAGAACAGGCTCTTCATGCCGCTGATTCCCTCGGAGCCGATTTCCTCTTTGTCCACCAGCATACAGATGCCGGTGCGGCTCAGGCTGTCCGCCGTGTCGATGAGGGCCCGGAGGGAGGCGTAGCCGCAGACCTTGTCGTCCTGACCGTAGGCCCCGATGAGGGAGCGGTCCAGGCCGTAATCCCGCGCATCGTAGGCGGGGACGGCGCACAGCTCGGCGGAGATGAAGTCCGCCTCGGTGATGCCGTACTTTTCGTGGAGCAGGTCCAGCACCAGCAGCTTGAACCGCTCCTTTTCCTCCCGGTCGGGGTAGGGCTTGGAACCCACCATAATGTTCAAATCCTCCCCGGAGAAGGCGGCGTACAGCGGCTCCTTGGCCTGCTTATCCGCCAGGTGGGGCAGCAGGTCGGGGATAGTCAGCAGGGGGTCGGAGGGGTCCTTGCCGATGGAGACGGTGACCGTCTCCCCGGTTTTCAGGCAGATGACGCCGTGGAGCTCCAGCGGGATGGAGACCCAATGGTACTTGCGGATGCCGCCGTAATAGCGGGTCTTTAAAATGGCAAACTCGCTGTCCTCGATCAGGGGGTTGGGCTTGAGGTCCAGCCGGGGAGAGTCGATATGGGCGGCGCAGATGGAGACGCCCTTGTCCAGCGTCTCCCCGCCGATAACGGCCAGGAGGAGGGATTTGTTCCGGTTGACGCGGTAGACCCGGTCGCCGGGACGGAGTTTCTCCCCGCGGACGAAGGGGCGGAAGCCGTTTTCTTCGGCCAGGGCCACGGCATTGGAGACAAATTCCCGCTCCGTCTTGCTGGCGGTCAGGAAGGCTTTGTAGCCGTCGCAGTAGGTTTCCACGGCGGGCAGCTCGTCAGGGGAAATGCGGTCATAGCCGTTGCAGTGGTCGGTGTGAAAGAGGAGGTCGTGTTTGGTGCTCATGATGGTGATTGTGTCCTTTCCGTTGAGAGTGTATTAAGAGGTGACGGGGCAGCGTGTCGGGGTCAGGTCAGCTGCTCCAGCAGCGCCTGGCACTGGGCCATGAGCTGTTCCTTTGTGCCGCTGTTATCCAGTATAGCGTCGCAGGCGGCGCGGTAGACCTGCTGATCCGGCTGGGCCGCCAGCCGAGCGCGGGCGTAGTCCTCGGTGAGGCCGTCCCGGGCCATGATGCGCCGGAGGCGGAGGCTGTCCTCCGCCACCACGGCCACCAGCCGGTCGCAGTCGGCTTTTAAGGGGCTTTCCAGCAGGGCGGCGGCGTCCAGCACCACGCCGGGGAGGTGCTTCCGCTGCATCTCCGCCACCTGTCGGCGGACCTCCAGGGTGATAAAGCGGAAGGTGATGCCGTTCAGGTCCTGCAAGGCGGCCCTGTCCCGGAACACGATGGCCCCCAGGGCCTTCCGGTCCAGCCGCTCGCCGGCAAAGACCCCGTCCCCGAAGCGGCCCCGCAGGGCGGCCCGGAGGGGGGCGCTGGTGTCCAGCAGGTCATGGTAGACCCGGTCGCAGTCGATGACGCCGAAGCCGCGGGAGGCGAAAATCTCCAGCACGGTGGACTTCCCCGCGCCGCTGCCCCCCACCAGGCCGAGGATGGGGATGGTGTAGCCGTCCTCCCCCAGGTCCAGCACGTTGAACCCGGCGGCCTTTTTCAGCCGGTTGCCGATGGCCAGCCCCAGCCCCGCCGGGTCGGGGCACTGGGCGAAAATCTCCGTGACCCCGGTGTCGTCAAACCGCCGCAGGGCGGAAAAGACCCGCCGGGCCTGCTCCGTCTTGTCCCCGGCAGGCCCCAGGTCGTGGACCTCCAGCCCGGAGAACAGGGGGAGAAACTCATGGAAGCAGATGACGCCGGTGGTGGGGGTCAGCCGCTTTTGAATATAGGCGGCGCACTTGTCCGGCCTGCCGGTGACCACTGTCACCGGGGCCTGGGGCGCATAGTGGCGGTACTTCATCCCCGGTGCCCGGGGCCGCTCACCGTCCTTTAAGAGGCCGGTCACGGCTTTGTCGATGGTGATGCTGCCGCAGACCGCCTCCAGCTCGTCCAGGGGCATCCCGCCGGGCCGGAGCAGCTGGGGCGGGGAGACCGTCAGGTCCAGAATGGTGGACTCCACCCCCACGGAGGAGGGGCCACCGTCCACGACGCCCTGAATCTTCCCGTCCATGTCCTCCAGCACCTCGGCGGCGTTGGTGCAGCTGGGGCGGCCGGAGGTGTTGGCGCTGGGGGCGGCGATGGGCACCCCTGCCGCCTGAATGATGGCCAGGGTCACGGGATGGTCGGGGCAGCGCACCCCCACCGTGTCCAGCCCGCCGGTGGTGCGGTCGGGGACGATGGCCTTCCGGGGCAGAATCATGGTCAGCGGCCCCGGCCAGAACGCCTCTGCCAGCCGGTAGGCCAGGGGCGGCACGTCCCGGCAGTAGGTGTCCAGCCAGCTCTCATCGGGAATGTGGATGATCAGCGGGTTGTCGCTGGCCCGGCCCTTGGCCCGGTAGATGTTGGCCACGGCCTCTGCGTCCAGGGCGTTGGCCCCCAGGCCGTAGACCGTTTCCGTGGGGATGGCCAGCAGGCCGCCGGAGCGGATGATCTCCGCCGCCTCCCGAATCTCCCCCTCGTGGCCGGAGACCTGGGGCAGATGATAAACCTTCGTGTTCAAGAAAACATCAGCTTCTATCTTCCTTTGCTGCGTTTGCCAGCTTTTCCGCCTGGTCGGCGGCGGAGAGGGCGTCGATGAGCTCGTCCAAATCCCCGTCCATAATGCTGGCGATTTTGTACAGGGTCAGGCCGATGCGGTGATCGGTGACCCGGCCCTGGGGAAAGTTATAGGTGCGGATGCGCTCGTTGCGCATCCCGCTGCCCACCTGGCTGCGGCGCTGGGCGGAGACGCTGTCCGCCTGGGACTGCACCATCTGCTCATAGAGCCGGGCCCGGAGAATTTCCATGGCCCTGTCCCGGTTCTGGAACTGGCTCCGTTCCTGCTGGCACTCCACCACCATGCCGGTGGGCAGGTGGGTCAGCCGGACGGCAGAGGAGGTCTTGTTGATGTGCTGGCCCCCCGCGCCGGAGGAGCGGAACACGTCCATCTTGATGTCCTCTTTGCGGATTTCCAGCTCCACCTCCTCCACCTCCGGGAGGACGGCCACCGTCACCGTGCTGGTGTGGACCCGGCCGCCGGACTCCGTCTCCGGCACCCGCTGCACCCGGTGAACGCCGCTCTCATATTTCAGGCGGCTGTAGGCCCCGGAACCGGAGATGGTGAAGGAGACCTCCTTCATCCCCCCCAGCTCCGTCTCGTTGCAGCTGGCAAGCTCCAGCGTCCAGCCCCGACGGACGCTGTACATCTCGTACATCCGATAGAGGGAGTGGGCGAACAGGGCGGATTCCTCCCCGCCCACCCCGGCGCGAATCTCCATGATGACGCTGCGCTGGTCGTTGGGGTCTTTGGGCAGCAGGAGAATCTGGAGCTGCCGCTCCAGCCGGGCGGCGTGCTCCTTCTCGGTGAGAAATTCCTCCCGGGCCAGCTCCCGCAGCTCCGGGTCAGGCTCGTTCAGCATGGCCTCCGCCGTCTCGCTGGCCTCCCTGGCCGCCTCATAGTCCTGAAAGGCGGTGACGATGGGCTCCAGGTCGGCCAGCTCCTGATTCAGTTTGGCCACCTGGGCCGGGTCGTCATAGGTCTCCGGCTGATTCAGTTTGGCCTGAATCACGCTGTATTGGGTTTGCAGTTGTCGAAGCTTGTCCAGCATGGGAAACCTCCGGTGGAGTGCGCCCGGGGTAAGCAGGCGGTTCCTGAGGGCGGCCAGGGGCCTCCCCTACACATACGATTCGTCACACAAACAGTTCAGGGAAAATCCACGAAAAAGCTCTTCACCAGTGCGGCGGCCTCCCGCAGATAGAGATACACGCGATATTCTGTCCCGCCGGGGACGCTGGCGGCCAGGCAGTCCGCCGTCACCCCGCAGCGCCCCGCCAGCAGCCGCACCCGGGCCAGGTGGGGCGCGCTGGACACCACCAGCAGATGGTCGGCGCTCAGCCCTTCCTCCTCCAGCAATGCCACGGTGCAGGTCAGGTTCTCCAGAGTGTTGGTGGCCTGTTCCTCCAGGTAGATGCGGTCAGGGTCGATGCCGTAGTCCTCCTCCAGCACCGCCGCCATCACTTCCGCTTCGGACACCGTCTCGCCGGTGTCCACCCCGCCGGTGACCACCACCGGCACGTCCGGATGCTCCGTCAGCCACGCCGCCCCGGCGGAAATCCGTCGGTTCAGTACCGGGGAGGGCTCCCCGTCCCAGACGGCGGCCCCCAGAATCACCACGGCGTCCGGCTCGGTATCCGACAGGGTACTCTGCGCACCGTATACCACCACGCCCTCCAGGACGCCGAAGGCCAGCACGCCTGCCGCTACCACGCCCAGAAGCCCCCGGCGGAGCCGCCGCCCCGCCTTCCCGCCAAAGCGGAAGGACAGGGCCAGCACCAGCAGCACGCAGCCGATGCCCCCCAACGCCAGCGCCCCAAAGAGCATGGGCCGGCCCCCTGCGGCGAACACCCCAATGCCCGCCAGAAGGCACAGCACCCCTGCCAGGCCGGTGCAGAGTTCTGGAATCCGTTTCTTCATGCCTCTCCCTCCAGCTGCAGGGAAAGCTCCTCCCACGCCTCGTACAGCGCGGCCAGCTGCTCCTCCTGCCGCTCCTTTTGGGCGGTCAGGTCGGTGAGCTTTGCATAATCGGTAGCATAGGCCGCCATTTCGGCCTCCAGGTCGGCCCCGGCCTGTTCGGCGGCGGCGATCTCCCGCTCCAGCTGGGCCAGCTTCTTGGCCGCCAGCTTGGTGCCGCCGGGCTGTTTCGGCTTCTCCTTTTTGGGCTTCTTCGCCTCCGGCTTCAGGACCTCCCGCAGCTCCAGGTCCCGGGCCTGTTTGGCAAGCCAGCCCTCATAGTCTCCCCGGAAGTCGGTGATTTTTCCGTCCTCCAGGGTCCAGATGCGGCTGGCGAATTTTTTGATGAAGTACCGGTCATGGCTGACGAAGAGCAGCGCCCCGTCAAACCCTGCCACGGCGGACTCGATCCACTCCCGGCTGGCGATGTCCAGATGGTTGGTGGGCTCGTCCAGAATCAGCAGGTTGATGCGCTCGTCCATCAGCAGGCACAGCTTCAGCCGGCTCAGCTCCCCGCCGGACAGGGCGGAGACGGGCTTAAACACGTCCTCCCCCCGGAAGTGGAAGGCCCCCAGCCGGTCCCTGGCCTCCTGGGGGGTGCAGTTCTGCTCGTAGAGCATGGTGTCCACCAGGGAGCGCTCCATGTGGTCAAACCGGACGATTTGGGGCAGGTAGCCGGGGCGGACGGCGGGGCCGAAGTGGATATAGCCGCTGTCCGGCGCCTCCTCCCCCAGGAGGAGCTTCAGGAAGGTGGTCTTGCCGGTGCCGTTGTCCCCCAGCAGGGCGATGCGCTCCCCGCCGGTGACGGAGAGGGAGATGTGGTCAAAGAGGGTGCGGTCCTCGTAGGACTTTTTCAGGCCGTCCACGGTGAACACCTCGTCCCCCTGAAAGTCCAGGGAGGTGAAGCCCATGGTCATGGCCCGCTCCTTCCCCACAGGCTTCTCCACGGTTTGCAGCTTCTCCATCCGCTTTTCCATGGAGAAGGCCCGCTTGTACAGCTTGTCGTTGCCCAGAAAGGCCCACAGCTTCATCTTCTCCGCGGCCTCGGTGAGCTGGGCCACCTTGGCCTGCTCCTTTTCGTACTGCCGGAGCCGCTCCTGATAGCGGCGCTCCTTCTCCTCCACATAGAAGGAGTAGTTGCCGGAGTAAAACTCCGCCCTGCCGTCCTGAATCTCCACGATGCGCTTCACCACTCGGTCCAGAAAATACCGGTCGTGGGAGATGGCCAGAACGGTGCCCTTGAAGCTGTCCAGATAGCCCTCCAGCCACTCCACGGCGTGGAGGTCCAGGTGGTTGGTGGGCTCGTCCAGGAGCAAAATGTCCGTGTCCTCCAGGATCAGGCGGCCCAGGTTCACACGGGTCTTTTCCCCGCCGGACAGCTCCGAAAAGGGCTGACGCCGCATGGCGGGGGAGATGCCCAGGCCGTTGGAAACCTTGCCGATCTGCACGTCCAAATCGTAGCCCCCCGCCAGCTGGAAGGCGGCGGAAAGGCTGTCGTAGCGCTGCAGGGTCTCTTTGGAGGAATCCCCGGCGGCCATTTTGGCGGTGAGGGATTCCATCTCCCGCTCCATTTTGTGAACGCGGGTGAAGGCGGAGTCCAGCACGTCGTCCACCGTGTAGTCGGCGGGGTAGATCGGTATCTGGGAGATGAGCCCCATCCGCTTCCCGGGGGCCAGGAACACTTCCCCCTCGTCATAGTCGTACTCACCGGTGAGGATTTTGAACAGCGTGGTCTTGCCGCAGCCGTTTTTGCCCAGCAGGCCCACCCGCTCACCGGAGCCGACATGGAAGGTCAGCCCCCGGAGCACGTCCTCGCCCACGGTGAAGGATTTTGTCAGATTGTTTACAGAGATGTCAATCATGGTCAACAGTCAGGCACACCACAGCGAGAGCGCCGCAGTGTACCGATAGAGAGAATATTGGTTACGTTTCACTAAACTTACTGGTGGCCAGCGCCTTGATATAGTCCACCAGCTCCTCCAGCCGCATCCCGCGGCTGGCCTTGCACAGGATGGTGCAGCCGGGGCGGAGAATATGCTCCAGCACCACCTTGGCCTCCTCCTTGTTGGGACGGGCGTAGCACTCCCCAATGCCGGCCTTCATGGCCCCATTGTAGATATACTCGGCCAGGCTGCCCACGGTCAGCAGGCAGTCGATGCCGCACTGGCCCACGAAGCGGCCCACACTCTCGTGGAGGGCGGGGCCCAGCTCTCCCAGCTCCAGCATATCCCCCAGGACGGCCACCTTGTAGCTGCCGGAGGTCTTGCTCAGCACCTCCACCGCCGCCCGCATGGACTGGGGGTTGGCGTTGTAGGTGTCGTTCAGCACCGTGACGCCGCCGGGCAGGGCCATCCGGTCCATCCGCATTTTGGTGGGGACAAAGTTCAGGATGCCCCGGCGAATCTCCTCCGTGCCCATACCGAACCAGCTGCCCACGGCGATGGCCGCCAGGGCGGGGTAAATCATGTGGGCCCCCAGGCCGGGGATGGCCTGCCGCCACTGGCCCTGGGGAGAGCGGACGTCCATGACAATATGGTCGTCAAACTGCTCATCCAGGTCGGTGCAGCCGAAGTCGCAGCCCGCGTCCCAGCCGTACCAGAGGATCTGCTGCTCCAGCTTGCCGGAGAGGGTGGTAAGGAGGGGGTCGTCCCCGTTCAGCACGGCTACCCCTTTGCCGTTCATGCCGTTGAAAATCTCGCTTTTGGCCTTCAGGGTGTTCTCCCGTGAGCCGAGATTTTCAATATGGGCGTCGCCGATGTTGGTGATGACGGCCACATCCGGGTTGACGATGTTGGTCAGATAATCGATCTCCCCGGGATGGTTCATCCCCATCTCGACAACGGCCACCTGATGGCTGCTGTCCAGGCGGAACAGGGTCTTGGGGACGCCGATGTTGTTGTTAAAGTTGCCGTCGGTTTTCAGCACCCGGAAGTGGGCGGAGAGGACGGAGGCCACCATATCCTTGCAGGTGGTCTTGCCCACGCTGCCGGTGATGCCCACCACCTTGATCTGGAATTTGTGCCGGTAGTAACGGGCCAGGTCGCCCAGGGCCTTCATGGTGTCCTCCACCAACACATAGAACCGGTCCGGGGCGTAGCCCTCCAGCGGGCGCTGGGTCAGGGTCCCCGCAGCGGAGGCCAGGGCGGCGTCAATATAGGCGTGGCCGTCAAACTTCTCCCCCACCAGGGGGACGAACAGGGAGCCGCCCGCCATGGCCCGGCTGTCCGTGTCCACGGCGGTAACGACGGTGGACAGCTCCTGACTGCCTTCCAGCAGCGTGCCGCCGGTGGCGGTGAGAATTTCCTGCAAAGTGATCGGTTCCATGCTGCTTAGCCCTTTCTAACCTCCAGCGAGGCGCGGATGATGGTTTCACACAGGTCGCCGTAGCTCAGCCCCGTCACGGCGGCCTCCTGGGGCACCAGGCTGGTGGGGGTCATACCGGGGAGGGTGTTGATCTCCAGGAACCAAGGGGTGCCGTCCGGGGTGACGATGAAGTCCGCCCGGGCGTAGACCGCCATGCCCACCGCCTCAAAGACGGTTTTGGTGTCCTTTGCCAGCCGTTCCTCCCACTCCGGGGGGATGGGGGCAGGGGTGGTCTCAATGGCCGCGCCGGGCTGGTACTTGTTTTCGTAGTCGTAGAAGCCCTGCTTGGGGACGATTTCAATGGAGGGCAGGGCGTGGTCCACCAGGTAGCCCACCTGAATCTCCCGGCCCGCCACATACTGCTCCAGCACCACGTCGCCTCCCAGGTCCAGACAGGAGGCCAGAGCGGCCTTTAGCGCCTCCTCCGTCTCCGCGATGGAGACGCCGATGGAGCTGCCGGAGGCCAGGGGCTTCACCACCACCGGCAGGGGGGTGCGCCCGGCGATGGCGGGAATGCCCTCCGCCGTATAGGAGACCTTTTCCCAGGCAGGGGTTTTGACGCCGGTGGGGGCCACCAGCTTCTTGGTCAGGTCCTTATCCATGGCGATGGCCGCCCCCACGAAGCCGGAGCCGGTGAAGGGGATGCCCAGGGTCTCCAGGGTGGCCTGCACCCGGCCGTCCTCTCCGCAGGCCCCGTGGAGGGCCAGAAAGACGATGTCCGCCATCTGGCACAGCTCCAGCACCCCCGCCCCAAAGAGGCTGTCGGACTGGAGCCTCCGACCCCGTTTCAGGGCCTCCAGGTCAGGGGCCACGGAGGGCACCTTCCGCCAGCTCTCCGGAATGGGGGCGGAGAACAGGGCCTCCGGGGTGCAGTCCTGCTCCTCCATACCCAGGTACATATCGATCAGTGCCACCTGATGGCCCCGCTCCCGCAGGGCGGCGGCGATCATGGTGCTGGAGGAGCGGGCCACGTCCCGCTCCGGGCTGAGCCCGCCGGTCAATACAACAATTTTCATGAAGGATACCTCCATCTGTGCGCCCGCCGAACCGGGACAGGGCGCGGAAACATACAGTACTACTATAGCATATTCCGGGAAAAAGCACAATAGTTTGAACGTTGAATTTCCGGGCAAAAGAGGCGGAGCGCCGTAGGAAGGAGATGCAACGAAGCATTTCTCAGGCGGAATTTGCCGAAAGAATCCGCTCTCCCCCTTGACAACGGCAGTGCAATGTGCTAAAATACAATTATCACCAAACGGAGATATATAGAAACCGGATGGTGAACCATTCGCACTCCCAGAAACCGAAAGGAGGAACCCATCGAACCTATGACCGTGACAGATTTGACCATCGGCGGCGTGACCATGCCCACCCCCGCCCTGGAGGGGCTGACCATCACCCGGGAAAAGATCTGGTCGTCCGACACCGGGCACACCGCCACCGGGAAAATGGTGGGCACCATTGTGGCCATCAAGACAAAAGTAGCCATCAAGTGGCCGGTGCTGACCATGGACGAGGTGGAGACCATTGAACGCGCCGTCAGCTCATCCACCCCCTTTGTGACCATGACCTACACCGACATGACCGGCGCAGCGTCCACAAAGACGGTGTACTTCGGCACGCCGTCCTACACCGTGTACAGCTACGCGGATGGCACCCAGTATGTGAAGGACGTGACGGTGGACGGCGTAGAGCAGTAACCCGGCCCTTCCCCGAAAACAGGCGCTGCCCGAAGGAACTCCTTCGGGCAGCGTTTGCGTCGTTTAAGGCTGAATTACAAATCCTGGGCGTAGTAGTTCATCAGGCAGCCGGCCAGCACCACGTCCCGTTCCTCCCGGGTCATGCCGGGGAGTTGGAGGGTCAGGCTGGTGGCCTTGACGCCGCCCTCACCGGGCTGGAGCAGGGTGGCCGGAACGGCCTCCGCATCGCCCTCCAGGGCGGCCCTGATGCCGGGAATATACAGCCTGTCGCCGGGCTGGATGTTCAGCGCGGCCACATCGGGGACGATGAAGGGCAGCATGCCCCAGTTCACCACGTTGGAGCGGTAGCGCTTGGTGGCGTATTCCGCCGCCACGTTGGCCACGCCCCCCAGCACCCGCTGGCAGGAGGCGGCCTGCTCCCGGGCGGAGCCGTCGCCGGGCTTCAGGGCCATGACGAAGGAGCCCAGACCGGTGGTGGCGGGGTCGTAGCCCTCCAGGGCGGCCAGCACTTCCTGGTCATAGTCGCCCGCCCGGCGCTTCAGCTCTACGGCCTTGACCGCTTTGGCCCGGCCCACATAGGCGGGGTCCTTGCGGCTCAGGGCAAACTCGCTGAGGCGGAGGGGGTTGGAGCGGTAGGAGGAGGTGTCGCCGGAGGGGATCAGCTCATCGGTGGTGGTCACCGGGTCGTAGATGGCGCTGGCGGCGGTCATCAGCAGGTTCTCCGGCAGGGCGATCTGCTCCGGCCAGTCGGTGATGTTGGGGCCAAAGACCAGCTCCGTCTCCGGCTTGGGGTTGCCCACACCGAAATAGACCCGGGCCTTATAGGCGGAGTCGTCATACTCGTAAGGCTCCCAGGCGGGGTCGGCGGGGACGTCCGGCAGCTCGGTGGCGGCGGTCAGCGCGCCGCCGTTCAGCACAGTGGCGGCGATGGAGCGGGCATCCATTAGGCCCACATAGGAGATCTGGCCGTCGGCGGGCTTGGAGCCCTCCCGGTTGGGGAAGTTCCGGGTGGAGTGGCGGATGGAGAAGCCGCCGTTGGCGGGCACGTCCCCTGCGCCGAAGCAGGGCCCGCAGAAGCAGCTGCGGACGCTGACGCCGGCCGCCAACAGGTCGGTGATGGCGCCGTTCTTGGACAGGGCCAGGAAGGCGGGCATGCTGCCGGGGTAGACGCTGAGCCACAGCCGGTCATTGTCCAGCGCATGGCCCTGCAGCATCTCCCGCACCCGCATGATGTTCTGGTAGGTGCCGCCGGAGCAGCCTGCCACCACGGCCTGATCCACATAGAACTTGCCGTCCCGCACCTTTTCCGTCAGGCTGGTGGGGGGCGTTTTCAGCTTGAACTGGCGGACGGTGGCCTGGTCCACCTCGTGGAGGATGTCTGTCATGTTGGCCTTGAAGTCGGCAATGGTGAAGGCGTTGGAGGGGTGGAAGGGCAGGGCGATCATGGGCTCCTCCGAGCTGAGGTCGATGGTGATGACATCGTCATAGTAGGCCCCATCCTGGGGGGCCAGCTCTTTGTAATCCTCCGGGCGGCCCAGGGCGGTGAGGTACCGCTTCACCGTGTCGTCGGTGGACCAGATGGAGCTGAGGCAGGAGGTCTCGGTGGTCATCACGTCGATGCCGCAGCGGTACTCCATGGCCAGGTTGGCCACGCCGGGGCCGAAGAACTCCATAACGCTGTTCTTGACGATGCCCTTGGCGAAGGTGGCCCCCACCAGATGGAGGGCGATGTCCTGAGGGCCGACGCCGGGGCGGGGCTTGCCGGTGAGGTAGATGGCGATCACCCTGGGGTAAGAGATGTCATAGGTGCGGTTCAGGAGCTGCTTCACCAGCTCCGGGCCGCCCTCGCCCATGGCCATGGTGCCGAAGGCGCCGTAGCGGGTGTGGCTGTCGGAGCCGAGGATCATCTTGCCGCCGCCGGCATAGCGCTCCCGCATGTAGGAGTGAATGACGCTCTGGTGGGCGGGGACGAACTCGCCGCCGTACTTTTTGGCGGCGGAGAGGCCGAACACATGGTCGTCCTCATTGATGGTGCCGCCCACGGCGCACAGGCTGTTGTGGCAGTTGGTCAGGACGTAGGGGAGGGGGAACTCCTTCAAACCGGAGGCCCGGGCGGTCTGGATGATGCCCACATAGGTGATGTCGTGGGAGGCCATGGCGTCGAAGCGGAGCTTCAGCGCCTCCATATCGTCCGTGGTGTTATGGCTCTTCAAAATGCCATAGGACATGGTGCCCTTTTTGGCCTCCTCCGGGGCAGGCAGCCCGGCGGCGGCCGCCTCCGGGGCGGGAATAAAGCGCCCGCCGGAATAGTAGGCGCCGGAATGCAAAACAGATAACATGGTCATTACCTCCAAAGGGAATCGGGATAAACTTACTGCACCCTCAGTATAACAAAAGACGAGGAAAGTTGCAACTGCCAATGCTGCAAAAAAAGAAAAAATACCCCGGGATAACCCGTGGTATTTGCACGAAATGCAGGCGGCGGCCGGAACGGCTGCAAACCCCTGCCGCCTGCCCCGCCGCCCGCGTTTCAGGGCGGGGCTAGGCCGTCCATTCGCTGTGAATGATGCCAACCAGATACCAGTCGCTGTCGGACAGCCGGAACACCAGCTTCAGGCTGGACCAGTCCCGGTCGGTGCCGTCGGTGGCGGGGAGATAAAAGTCCACAAAATGGCAGTCCGGATAGGCGTCCGCCACGTTTTCCAGACTGTTGCCGGAGTGCAGCACGGTGTCAACGCCGATCTCCGACACATCCCAGTAATTGGCGTCCCACACATAGCTGTCAAAATACTCCGGAACGGTCATTTTGATGGGAGAGAAGTCGCTGCTGCTGAGGCCCCAGACGTAGGAGGTGTCGTCCTCTCCCGCGGCGGCCAGATCGTCGGCGGAGAAGGTCAGGTTAGAGGTGGGGTCTACGGTGGAGTAGGGGGTAAAGGTGACGCCCTCCTCCGGGTCAACAAAGGAGGCAAGGGACTCAAAATCCTGCTCGGCAATGGCCCGCATGGCCTTCATGGCGGCGATCACCAGCCGCCCCTTCTGGTCGGGAAGCGCCTCGGTATCCTGTTGAGAGGTGCTGGCGTCCGCGGATGTGGCGCCGGTATGGACGGCAGGCTGCTGCCCTGAAACGACGCCGCGGAGCACAAAGCCGGCGGCAAGCCCCACAATCAGCGAAATACAGCAAAAGAACACAATGACACGCCGTTTCACACCCGTCACCCCCCAGGAAAAAACAATATATGATTATTGTACCAGAAAAGGAAGTGGATTGCAACCGCTGTTGAAAAATAAATGTTTTCCCAGGAGAGACATGGGGCCCTGCGCGCAGGAACGGCGTCAAAAATTTTCCCGTAGCCTGAATTTTTTTGGGAATACCCCTTGACGAAATCCAAAATTCTGCTATAATATCCATTGTTGCGAGAAACGAGCGGTTTCGTGAGGCAACATCTTTTACATGGAGTAGTATCGAAGCGGTCATAACGAGCACGATTGGAAATCGTGTAGCCGTGAACGCGGCTCGAGGGTTCGAATCCCTCCTACTCCGCCATGAAGCTGTCTTGAATTGTGTAGATTCAAGACAGCTTGTTTTTTACAGAAAAGCGGAACGCATCAGGCTTCGGAGCAGAAGGGAGGCAGACGTGTCTATGGAACACAGTGCAGGCGCGGTGGTGTACCGCCAGGAGGCGGGGACACGGCGGTACATTTTGGTGCAGGAATACAACGGCGACACCGGGTTCCCCAAGGGCCATGTGGAGCAGGGGGAGACGGAGGAGCAGGCCGCCCTTCGGGAGATCTGGGAGGAAGCCGGCGTCCACGCCACGCTGATTGGGCCGAAGCGGTTCCATGTGGAGTACACCCTGCATAGCGGCAGCCGGAAGCATGTCACCTACTTTATCGCCTGCTGCACAGATGCGGTGCGGCAGACGGGGGAGGTGCGCAGGGCGTTTTGCCTGCCCTACCGGCAGGCCCTGGTGCGGCTGACCTATCCCAGTTACAGGTCGATTTTGCAGGAGGCCCACCGCTATCTGGAGGAGCGGGAGGACGCAGCACACAGAGGATAACGGTTAAGAGACGGGAGGGGCTTTGGCCCCTCCCGTTTGTCGGATTGTCCTTAAAGCGCACCGCTTCCCCGCAGATACTCCAGCAGAGCGGTACACCCCTCCAGCACATCCGCATAGGTGGCGTCAAAGTCCCCGGTGTACCAGGGGTCGGCGATGTCCCGCCGGGAGCCTGCGAAGGACAGCAGCTTGTGAACCTTCTCCTCCGGGTCGCCCCGTAGAATCCGGCGGAGATTGTCCATGTTCCACTCGTCCATGCCGATGATGAAGTCGAACCGCTCATAGTCCCGCCAGGTGATTTTTCTGGCCCGGTGGGGCACCAGCGGAATGCCCACCTCCCGGAGCTTCTGCACCGTCCCCCAGTGGGGCGGGTTGCCGATCTCCTCTGTGCTGGTGGCCATGGAGTCAATGTAGCAGTCGTCGGAGAGGCCCGCCTGCTGCACCAGATATGCAAACACGCTCTGGGCCAGGGGGCTTCGGCAGATGTTGCCGTGACAGCAGAATACGATGCGAACCATCGTTTTTCCTCCTTTTCGGGTGTGACGTGGGGCGGCCACGCCTACATCAGCGGGCCAAAGAGCCGGAACAGGCATTGCGTGACCCGCACCATGGCGTTGAGGCCCGTCCGGTACTGCTCCGTCACCTCCTGGGAGACCAGGAAGGTTTTCCGGAAGTCCGCCTCGATGTCCTGAATGGCGGGGCAGCCGTACAGCAGGACGCCGTTCTCAAAGTGATGGTACAGGCTGCGGAAGTCAAAGTTGATGGTGCCCACCGTGGCGGCGACGCCGTCGCACAGCACCTGCTTTTCATGGGGGAAGCCGGGGGTATACTCGTAGATGCGCACCCCCCGGCGCACCAGCCCCGCGTAGTAGGAGCGGGTCATGCGGTACACCAGCTTCTTGTCCGGGATGCCAGGGGTCAGGATGCGCACATCCACCCCCCGCTGGGCGGCCAGACACAGGGCGCGGGTCATCTCGTCGCTGATGATGAGGTAGGGCGTGGCGATATAGAGATAGTGCTTGGCGCTCTGAATCAGGTTCAGATAGATGTTTTCCCCCATATACTCGTCGTCCAGCGGGCTGTCCGCATAGGGCTGGACGAAGCCCGGCCGGCTGGCCTTGTAGGTAATATCCGGCAGGTAGCGGGTGTAGCTGGCGTCGGTGTCCTCCATGGCGTTCCACATCTCCAGAAACATCAGGGTCAGGCTCTGCACCGCGTCGCCGGTGAGGCGGAGGCCGGTGTCCTTCCAGTGGCCGAAGGGATGGGTGATGCCGAAGTACTCGTCCGCCAGGTTGTAGCCGCCGGTGTAGCCGACTTGTCCGTCAATGACGGTGATTTTCCGGTGGTCGCGGTTGTTCATGAAGGGTTTCAGCACCGGCACCACGGGGTTGAACACCCGGCACTGGATGCCAATCTCCTCCATCCGCCGGATGAAGCCCCGGTCAATGAAGCCGATGCTGCCCACCTCGTCATAGAACATCCGCACCTCTACCCCGTGGGCCACCCGGTCCGCCAGCACGGCCTTCAGCCGGGCGAAGGCGGCCCCCTCCTGAATGGCGTGGTACTCCAGAAAGATGAACCGCTCCGCCTTTGCCAGATCCTCCAGCTGGGCCTCCAGCCCATCCGCCGCCTCGGCGTAAAAGACGACGTCGGTGTTCTAGTAAAGGGGATAGTGGCCGTACCGGTGGATATACCGGCACTGACCGGCGAACAGGGGGTCCAGCTTCTCCAGGGCCTCCAGGGGGCTCCGGCTGCTGCCGCTGATAGGGGCGGAGCTTGCCGTCAATGACCTCAAAGCGTTTCCGGGTGCGCCGGGTGGTGCCGCTGCGGCCGAACAGGAGGTACAGGCACAGCCCCAGGAGGGGGAAGGCCATAATGAGGATGATCCAGGACAGCTTAAAGGCCGCGTTGTCCCGCTTCCCGGAGATATACACTGCCAGCAGGAAGGCCACCAGGCTGGTCAGCAGGCTGATGGAGGCGGAGTATTCATTGAGCCGGACGACCAGCAGCACGATCCCCCCCACCTGAATCACCAGGGCCAGCAGGGTGACCAGCATTTTGGCGACGCCGTTTTTCACGTTTGCTTTCTCCTCTGTTCTCATGGACAGGGCGCTCCTTTCTGAATGACAGATTCATTATAACAGAAACAAAAGGGAAAACCTACCGACAGAACGGGAAAAGTGAGGCAGAACCATTGACAGCCCCCGCCTCCCATCGTAAGATAACACCAGACGGAGGAATCGACCCATGCAATACGCCAATATTCACAAAGCAATCTTTCAGGCCAGGCCCAACCGGTTTATCGCCCAGGTGACGCTGGACGGCAGCCCTGTCACCGTCCATGTGAAAAACACCGGCCGGTGCCGGGAGCTGCTGGTGCCGGGCTGCACCGTCTATCTGGTGCGGTCGGACAACCCCGCCCGCAAGACCCAATATGACCTGGTGGCGGTGGAGAAGGGAAGCCTGCTCATCAACATGGACGCCCAGGCCCCCAACCGGCTTTTCCGGGAGTGGGTGGAGCGGGGCCAGTTCCTGCCGGACGTGACGCTGCTCCGGCCGGAGTACACCTATGGCGACTCCCGGTTTGACTTCTATCTGGAGCGGGACGGACGGCCCGGCCTGGTGGAGGTGAAGGGCTGCACCCTGGAGGAAGGCGGCATTGCCCGGTTCCCGGACGCCCCCACGGAGCGGGGCGTCAGGCACATCGAGGGGCTGATCCGGGCGCGGCAGGCGGGGCTGGACGCCTGGCTCTGCGTCGTGGTGCAGATGGAAGGGATGCGCTGCTTCATGCCCAACGACGCCACCCACCCGGCCTTCGGCGCGGCCCTCCGCCGGGCGGCGGAGGCCGGGGTCTGCGTTCAGGCGCTGGAGTGCCGGGTGTGGCCGGACGGAGCGGAGATCACCGGCCGGATTCCCGTGGAGCTGTAACGGACAAAGAAAAGGAGGAACCAAAATGACAGAGCTGGAAACCATCGAGCGGGCGAGGATGTACCTGAATAAGTTGGCCAATGGCATCGACCCGCTGACGGACCTGCCGGTGCCGGAGGGGGACGTCATCCATCAGGTGCGGATCTCCCGCTGCCTGTTCTTCGCTGCGGACGTGCTGCGCCGGGTGGTGGAGAACGGCGGCATCACCCCGCCCAAAAGCAAACGGAAGAGCAATTTTACCATTACCCCGGAGCAGCTGCGGCAGGTGCGCTTTTCCAAAGAACCCCTGCGCATCACGGAGCTGTGCAAGCGCATTAACAGCGCCGCAGACCAGGAGGACGGGAAGCGCCTGACGAATGCCGTCGTGCTGGAGTGGCTGGAGGCCATCGGCATGCTGGAGAAGCGGGAGGACGAGGAAGGCAAGCGAAAACGTCACCCGACGGAGGCGGGGCGGCAGCTCGGCATCATCGAGGAGGAACGCATCGGCCTGTACGGCACCTACCTCTCCGTGCTGTACACGGAGGAGGCCCAGCATTTCATTGTGGACAACCTGGACGCGGCCCTGAAACAGAGAGAAAACGGCTGACGGCGGGATACAGCCGGCTTCTGATGTGTCCAAAATGTGTCCGCTGGACACATCCTTACCCGGTTTCCCTGCGAAAAGTGATAAAAATGAGAAAAAGCAGGCAAAATCAAACCCTCCCCGGCCTTGCGGCCAGGGAGGGTTTCTTTGATGCAGCCGGAACTTTTTGAATCAGAACCGACCAGTCAGCGGAGAATTTGGCGCGTTTCGATTACTTCTTCAGCGCTTCCTCAACCGCCACGGCCACAGCCACGGTGGCACCGACCATGGGGTTATTGCCCATGCCCAGGAAGCCCATCATCTCCACGTGTGCGGGGACGGAGGAGGAGCCTGCGAACTGGGCGTCAGAGTGCATACGGCCCATGGTGTCGGTCATGCCATAGGAGGCGGGGCCGGCGGCCATGTTGTCGGGATGGAGGGTACGGCCGGTGCCGCCGCCGGAGGCCACGGAGAAGTACTTCTTGCCCTGCTGGATGCACTCCTTCTTGTAGGTGCCGGCCACGGGATGCTGGAACCGGGTGGGGTTGGTGGAGTTGCCGGTGATGGAGACGTCCACGCCCTCCAGGTGCATGATGGCCACGCCCTCGCGGACGTCGTCAGCGCCGTAGCAGCGGACAGCGGCCCGCTCGCCGTCGGAGTAAGCGATCTCTCTGACCACCTTCACCTCGCCGGTGTAGTAGTCAAACTTGGTCTGCACATAGGTGAAGCCGTTGATCCGGGAGATGATCTGGGCGGCGTCCTTGCCCAGGCCGTTCAGGATGACGCGCAGGG
>JAJQBL010000128.1 GCA_021203325.1 Clostridiales bacterium
CAGGTAAATCCACGTTTCTACAAATCGGAGGTCATTACATATTGTCTAAGGAAAGCAATCCCTTCCGTTGACAATACCCCCCCACCGGAGGCGTCCTCTACCCCCTGTCCCGGCTCTTCACCGCCGTACCGTAGCAAATCACCTCCGCGGCGCTCTGCATAATGGAGGCGGAGGCGTAGCGGACGTTGATGACCGCGTCGGCCCCCAACGCCTCCGCCTCGTCCACCATCCGCTTGGTGGCCAGCTGCCGGGCGTTGGTCAGCAGCTCCTGGTAGCCGGTGAGCTCGCCGCCCACCAGCGTTTTCATGGCGGACATGAAGTCCTTGCCGAAGTGGGTGGTCTGAATGGTGGAGCCTTTCACAATGCCCAGCACCTCGATTTCTTTGCCGGGCAGGTAGTCAATATTGACGAGCGTCATCCAGCTCATCTCCTTTCAATTCCTGTGATCTCTGGCGCAGGGCCAGGACAATGCCGACAATCACGGCGGCGGGGATGGCCTCAAGGACTGCCAGCAGGGCCAGGGGGATGGGGTCCATCACCGCGCACCAGACCAGCAGCGCAATCATCCCCGCCATCAGCAGCGCCATCACCACGGCGGACAGAACGGCCCCCCGCCAGCGGGAACGGCGGTCCTCGGTTTGACGGTTCATAAAGGTAATCCCTCCCTGTTCCAGCTTTTCCATCTCCTGCAGGCGGCCCGCCGCGTCCAGGGTGTCCAGCGTCAAATGCTCCCCGGCCATGGAGACGGTGAGGGCCAGGGACTGCTCCAGCCGGGTGCGCTCCTGCCGCAGCGCGGCCCCGTGGCGGGTCAGGGCAACCGTCAGGGTCGCCTCTCCGGACAGAACCCGGCGGATCTCGGACAGGGGCATCCCCAGCTTCCGCAGCAGCTTAATCTGCTGCAAACGGGTCACATCCGCCTCCCCGTAGTCCCGGTAGCCGTTGGCCCGGTTCCGGCGGGGAGTCAGCAGGCCCTCCTCCTCGTAAAAGCGGATGTTCTTTCGAGTGATGCCCACCAGAGCTTCGGCTTCGTTGATTTTCATACCGATTCCATGACCTCCTCTCTGCCTATAGGATATACCTTCCAGCAGGGGGAAGGTCAAGTGTTTTCTGCAAAAAAAGAAAAAATTTTGCGCCAATGGTTCTAAACCGGCATTTCTGTCGGTTGCGTCTTGCAATTCCGGACAAATGCCGGTATAATGGCACTGTTATCATACGCCTGTAGGGCGGCCCTTGACTGCCTTTCTATCCATTGTTTCCGGTCAAGACCGGTGGTTCCCCTGGTTCAGTAGGGGCGCACAGTGTGCTCCCGCGCCCTTCCTCCTTAGACAAGAATAGAGAAAGGAAATAGACCCCGGTTGGGAAACAGCAGCACTCCTACATCAATCTTTATATAAAAAGGAAACGTTAGCCGGGCGCACACTGTGCGCCCCTACTGAGCGAAGGACCGGCGGCGTTCCACCACCCCCACACATCAAAAAGGAGAGAATCACGATGCACGCAATCGTCACTGTAGTTGGAAAAGACCGGGTTGGCATCATCGCCGACGTCTGCGGCCTGCTGGCCGCCCAGCAGGTCAACGTGCTGGACATCAGCCAGACCGTCATGCAGGATTATTTCACCATGATTATGACGGTGGACGTGGCCGGGGCCGCGCTGCCCTTCGCGGAGCTGGTGAAGCTGCTGGAGGAGGAGGGGGCGGCCAAAGGGCTGACCATCCGCGCCCAGCGGGAGGACATCTTCGACGCCATGCACCGCATCTGAGGGGGGAGCGCCATGCTGAGCAGAAACGAGATTTTACAGACCATTGACATGATCGACCAGCAGCACCTGGACATCCGCACCATCACCATGGGCATCTCCCTCCTGAGCTGCTGCGACCCGGACCCGGAGGCGGCCTGCCGCAAGATTTACGACAAAATCTGCCGCCAGGCGGAGCATCTGGTGGAGACCGGGGAACAGATCGAGCGGGAGTTCGGCATCCCCATTGTGAACAAGCGCATCTCCGTCACCCCCATGGCCCTGGTGGCGGCGGCCAGCGAGACCAACGACTATGTGCCCTTCGCCAAGGCCCTGGACCGGGCGGCCAAGACCTGCGGGGTGAACTTCATCGGCGGCTACTCCGCCCTGGTGCAGAAGGGCATGACGGCTGCGGACCGGAAGCTGATTGCCGCCATCCCCCAGGCCCTGGCGGAGACGGAGCTGGTCTGTTCCTCCGTCAACGTGGGCTCCACCCGGGCGGGCATCAACATGGACGCCGTCCGCCTGATGGGGGAGACGGTGAAGGAGACCGCCCGCCTGACGGCGGACCGGGACGGCTTCGGCTGCGCCAAGCTGGTGGTGTTCTGCAACGCCGTGGAGGACAACCCCTTCATGGCCGGGGCCTTCCACGGCGTAGGAGAGGCGGAGGCGGTCATCAACGTGGGGGTCTCCGGCCCCGGCGTGGTGTACCACGCCCTCCAGTCCGTCAAGGGCCGGCCCTTTGACGAGGTGGCGGAGACGGTGAAAAAGACTGCCTTCCGCATCACCCGCATGGGTCAGCTGGTGGCCCGGGAGGCCAGCATGCGGCTGAATGTCCCCTTCGGCATTGTGGACCTGTCCCTGGCCCCCACCCCGGCGGTGGGGGACTCCGTGGCCCGGATTTTGGAGGAAATGGGGCTGGAGACCTGCGGCACCCACGGCACCACGGCGGCCCTGGCCCTGCTGAACGACGCCGTGAAGAAGGGCGGCGTCATGGCGTCCAGCAGCGTGGGCGGCCTGTCCGGGGCCTTCATCCCGGTGTCCGAGGACGAGGGCATGATCGCTGCGGCGGAGTCCGGCGTCCTGACCATGGACAAGCTGGAGGCCATGACCTGCGTCTGCTCCGTGGGGCTGGACATGATCGCCATCCCCGGCGGCACCCCGGCGGACACCATCTCCGCCATCATCGCCGACGAGGCGGCCATCGGCATGGTGAACAACAAGACCACCGCCGTCCGCATCATCCCCGCCCCCGGCAAGCAGGTGGGGGACACGGTGGAGATGGGCGGCCTGCTGGGGACGGCCCCTGTGATGCCCGTCCACAGGGAGAGCGCGGCGGACTTCATCGCCCGGGGCGGGCGGATTCCGGCCCCCCTCCACAGTTTGAAAAACTGAACAGAAACGCAAAAACCCTGCGCCAGGCGGCTTGCCTGGTGCAGGGCGTATTCATATTA
>JAJQBL010000008.1 GCA_021203325.1 Clostridiales bacterium
GGCGGGGACAGGCTCGGACGCCTTCTTCTTGCCCTCAATGCTCTGGATGATCTTGCTCTGGACGGTGATGATCCCCATCAGCAGCAGGAGGACGGCGAACACCACCAGCATACCCAATACGGCAACACCTAAGGTCTGAACGATCGTAATATCTTCCATAAAGCATTACCTCCCGATCAATCTTCGTTGACGGCGCACATGGTGTACTTGCAGGTGCGCTCTTCCTTCTCCTTACGGGCCTGCATAAAGTCCTTTGCCTGCTTCGGGAAGCAGATATAGCTCATGATGTCCTCTTCGCTCCTGGCCAGGTCGCCCAGCTCCTCCTTTGCCTTGGCAAAGTCCTCACCGGTGCGCTTCTGGTCCTCGATGCGGCAGTCCACAGGCTCGCCGCCTTCGCCCAGGATCTTCTTCTTCAGGTCCTCGTTCACCGGGGCGGGGGCGATGCCGTACTCACCCTTGAAGTAGTTCTTCACCTCGTTGGAGATGTTCTTGTACCGCTCGCCCACCAGCACGTTGGTGACGGCCTGGTTGCCCACCATCTGGGACAGGGGGGTGACCAGAGGAGGATAGCCCATGTCGGCGCGGACGGCGGGGATCTCCGCCAGGGCGTCGTCAAACTTGTCCATGGCGCCCATGTCGGTCAGGTTGGCGATCATGTTGGACAGCATGCCGCCGGGGACCTTGTACACCAGGGCCTGGGCGTCGGTGGCCATGCTCTTGGGGTTGATGAGGCCGTTGTCGATATACTTCTGCTTCACGGGCTTGAAGAAGTCGTTGACCTCGTTGATGATCTTTTCATCCAGGCCGGTGTCGATGCCGTACTGGGTCAGGGCATAGTACATGGTCTCGGTGGCGGGCTGGGATGTGCCGTTGGAGAAGCAGGAGGTGGCGGTGTCGATGACGTCCACGCCGCTCTCCACCGCCTTGGTGACGGTCTGATAGGCCATGCCGGTGGTGCAGTGGGTGTGGAGGATCAGGGGCATATCGCCCACGGCGTCCTTGATGCCCTTGATGAGGTGTTCGGCCTCATAGGGGCTCATGGTGCCGGCCATGTCCTTCAGGCAGATGGTGTCAAAGCCCATACGCTGCAGCTCCTTGCACATCTCCACATACTTCGCCACGGTGTGCACCGGGGACTGGGTGTAGGAGATGCAGCCGGAGGCCACAGTGTTGGCGGTGGCATACTTCTTGGTGGCGTCCAGGGCGGTGCCCAGGTTGCGGAAGTCGTTCAGGGCGTCGAAGATACGCAGAATGTCGATTCCGTTTTTGATGGACAGCTCCACGAACTTCTCCACCACGTCGTCGTGATAATGTTTGTAGCCCAGCAGGTTCTGGCCCCGCAGCAGCATTTGCAGCTTGGTGTTGGGCATATTCTTGCGGATGCCCCGCAGACGCTCCCAGGGGTCCTCACCCAGGTAGCGCAGGCAGGAGTCGAACGTGGCGCCGCCCCAGCACTCAACGGAGTAGTAACCGGCCTTGTCCATGGTGGACAGGATCGGCTCATAGTCGGAGTAGGGAAGGCGGGTAGCCATCAGGGACTGGTTTGCATCGCGCAGTACGGTTTCAGTGAATTGAACGCGCATACGTACACCTCCATAGTCTTGTAGCAGCAGTTGACAAGGTATAATGATATTGTCAATCTCAATTATAACAAAAAGTGGCGAAATGTAAAGGCTTTTTTAAGAAAAAAGGAGGTTTGCAAAAGAGAAAATGCCAAAGTATCCCGGTCGAAAGTGATTGGAAAAAGCCGGGCTTTCCCGCCGGGGAGACGCCCTTTTCTCCTGTTTTCCCCGCTTTTTGTCAGCTATGACAAAAATGACAGAATCTGTGCCGTTTTCCTTTGTGCGGAAAGGGGAGGAACCGGCCCCGCCGGGGCAAAACAGCCGCAGCCGCCCTGGGGCAGCCGCGGCTGGGGGGATACGGTTTACAGCCTGGAGTAGCCAAAGCTGTTGACCAGCGCCTCGATGTGCTGGCCCGCCTTGCACATGGGGCAGCTGCGGGAGTCGTAACTGGCGTAGTCCGGCAGGGTGCTGGGGTCGAAGATGGAGCTGACCGGGTAGCCCATATACTCGTGGCAGGTGGAGAAGATGGCCGACAACCCGGCCACCATGCCGCCGTAATACTGCACCGCCTCGATGGCGGCCTGCACGGTGTAGCCGGTGGAGATGGAGGCGGCCAGGATCAGGACGTGTTTATCCCGCACCATGGGGGACAGGTTGTCCCGGAGGATGAGCTGGCTGCCGGAGGTGATCTCCGGGGTGATGACGTAGATGGTCTGATGGGCGTTCATATTCCGGTAGCCGTCCTGGGTCAGCTCGTCGGCAATGCAGGTGCCGATGACCTGGGTGCCGTCCAGGCAGAGGACGGTGTCCACAATGGTGGTGGTCTGGTAGGTGCGCACCAGCTCCTTCGCCACCTCCTTCGCCTCGGACAGGCGGGTCTTCTGGGTGGTGACGTCAATGTAGTAATTGATATGGCTGTGGCTGGTGGCGAAGTGCCCCTGTGCCACGCGGAGGATCAGGCGGTTATTTTTGGTGGGAATTCGTATCATATGATTCATAGTCAATCCACTCCTGTTTCTTGGGCCTCGGCATGGCGGGCCGTGATGATAGTCGTATGAGGCGGGGCCGGCGCGGTTCCGGGGACGGAATTGGCGGCGGAACCCCGTTCATGGTATTATTCTACCATAAATTATCGGAGGGGGCAACAAAAATTTGTGAGTTTTTTTGAATATTTATGGCAGATGTTGGCTGTTAGCCGCTCGCTGTTAGTCACCCCTCCACCGGCTGCCGCCGGTCCACCCCCGCAGGGGGCGGAGGGGTTTGCTAAGAGCTAAGAGCTAACAGCCAACAGCTATTCCCCCATCTCCTTCCTTTCCTGTTTAAATCCGGAAAAACCGGCATAGAATAGAGGAAACCTGAGAGGAAAGGATGAGGACCCTTTGAATTGTGATTTGACCTTCCGGGCCCAGGAGTCCCTGCGCCTGGCCCAGGCGGAGGCCGGGCGGCTGGGTCACGGCTATGTGGGCAGCGAGCATCTGCTGCTGGGGCTGATGGAGGAGGGCCAGGGGGTGGCCGCCCGCACCCTGGCCTCCGCCGGGCTGAAGGAGGACACGGTGCGCACCCTGGTCTCCTCCTTTGTGGGGGTGGGGGCCTCCGGCAATCCCCCCTCCCAGGGTATGACCCCCCGGCTGCGGCGCATTGTGGAGCTGGCCGCGGCGGAGTGCTGCCGCAGCGGCGCCCGCTATGTGGGCACCGGCCATCTGCTGGCAGGCATTTTAAAGGAGGGGGACGGGGCCGCCGCCCGGATTCTGGGGGGCAGCGGCATCGACCTCCACACCCTGTACCGGGAGGTGTACGCCTCCGCCGGGGACAGCTCCTCCTCCTTCCGGGACAGGAAGCCCAGAGAGGGGGAGGCCGTCCGGGAGAGCCGCCTGCTGGAGCAGTTCTCCCGCGACCTGACCCGGATGGCAGAGACCGGCCAGCTGGACCCGGTGGCGGGCCGGGAGGCGGAGCTGGACCGGGTGATTCAAATCCTGTGCCGCCGGACGAAGAACAACCCCGTCCTCCTGGGGGAGCCCGGCGTGGGCAAGACCGCCATCGCCGAGGCTCTGGCCCAGCGCATCGCGGCGGGGACGGTGCCGGAGGGGCTGAAATCCAAACGGCTCATGTCCATTGACCTGACCAGCACCGTGGCCGGGACGAAGTACCGGGGGGAGTTTGAGGAACGGGTGAAACGGCTCATCAAGGACGTGCAGCGGATGGGCAACGTCATCCTCTTCATTGACGAGCTGCACACCATCGTGGGGGCGGGCAGCGCCGAGGGCAGCATCGACGCCGCCAACATCCTGAAGCCCGCCCTGAGCCGGGGGGAGCTTCAGGTGCTGGGGGCCACCACCCATGAGGAATACCGGAAGTATATCCGCAAGGACGCCGCCCTGGAGCGCCGCTTCCAGCCGGTGACGGTGGAGCCGCCGGACGAGGCCACCGCCCTGGCCATTTTGAAGGCCCTGCGGCCCAAGTACGAGGCCCACCACAGGATGAACATCACCGACGAGGCCCTGACCGCCGCCGTCACCCTGAGCCAGCGGTACCTGCCGGAGCGAAACCTGCCGGACAAGGCGGTGGACCTGATGGACGAGGCCGCCGCCCGGGCGAAAATTGCGGCGGAATCCCTGCCGCCGGAGCTGGCCGCCCTGGACCGGAAGCGGAAGGAGGCGGTGCAGGCTCTGGAGTCCGCCATCCGGGAGCAGGACTTTGAAAAGGCCGCCCTCCTCCGGGATGTGGAGCAGAGCTTCCGCCGGGAGCTGGAGGAGGGCAAGGCCCGGTGGCGGCAGCGTTCCGGCCCCCGCCACGGCAATGTCACCGGGGAGCATATCGCCCAGGTGCTGTCCCTGTGGACGGGGGTGCCCGTCTCCGCCCTGACGGAGGACGAGACCCGGCGGCTCCTGACCCTGGAGGACACCCTCCACCGCCAGGTGGTGGGGCAGAGCAGCGCCGTCTCCGCCGTAGCCGCCGCCATCCGCCGGAGCCGCTCCGGGTTGAAGGAGGAAAACCGGCCCGTGGGCTCCTTCCTCTTCGCCGGGCCCTCCGGCGTGGGCAAGACGGAGCTGTGCCGGGCCCTGGCTCAGGCCCTGTTCGGCAGCGAGGACGCCCTGCTCCGGCTGGACATGAGCGAGTTCATGGAGGCCCAGAGCGTGGCCCGGCTCATCGGCTCCCCGCCGGGGTATGTGGGCTACGAGGAGGGGGGCAGGCTTACCGAGGCCATCCGCAAGCGCCCCTATCGGGTAGTGCTCTTTGACGAGCTGGAGAAGGCCCACAGCGAGGTGTGCAACCTGCTGCTCCAGCTGCTGGAGGACGGCATCCTCACCGACAGCCACGGCAACCGGGCGGACTTCCGCAACGCGGTGATCGTCATGACCACCAACGCCGGGGCGGAGGCCCTGGCACAGAATACCCACCCTCTGGGCTTCGGGGGCGGCACCCCCCAGGACGGGGAGCGGGCGGTCCACGCCGCCCTGCGTCAGATGTTCCGGCCGGAGTTCCTGAACCGCATCGACGAGGTCATCTGCTTCCACAGCCTGACGGAAGGGGAGATCCTGCAAATCGCCGGGCTGCTGGCGGAGCAGTGCGCCGGGCGGCTCCGGAGCCAGGGGGTCGCCCTGACCCTGGAGCAGTCTGCCCTGGCCCTGGTGGCCCGGCAGGGCCACGACCCGGTGTACGGCGTCCGGCCCATGCGGCGGTATCTCCGCCAGCATCTGGAGAACCCGGCGTCAGAGCTGCTGCTGAGCCGCAAGCTGGAGCGGGGGGACACCCTCCGGGTGACGGCGGAGGGGGAGGCGCTGGTGCTGACCCCCGAAGCGGGGGCGTCCTGAGAGAAGAAAAACGTTGTGGGGCAGTCAGATTTCCACGACCAATGGGCAATAAAATTGCCGCCCATTCCGCTGTAAGGCATAGGGAGTGCAGCGGAAATGCCGCTTGACGGCGGAGGGGTGCCTGGCAGCGAATGGCCTTTGTGACTTTTGCCATCGAACAGAGTATCCAATTCGGCGGACACCAGTCCGCCCCGGGGCGATTCTGAAAAAATGGTTATTCTGCGGTTTCCACATTTTTGCACATTCTCCACAGGTTTTTCCACAAGAAAACCCCGCCAAACGTTGGAAAAGCCTGTGGGTAACTTTGTTTCGGCGGCGGAACCAAATCCGGGCCTTCGGCAAAATGCCGAATCCTGTCGGCTACCTCATCTCCCTGGGGGAGACGCCGTACCGCTTCCGGAAGGCCCGGAGGAAGGTGGAGTAGTCCTGAAAGCCGCTGTCAGCGGCGGCCTGCCGGACGGGCGCCCCCTCCCGCAGCAGCTCCGCCGCCCGGATGAGCCGCTTCTGCACCACATACTGATGGATGGTGCAGCCGGTGGCCTCCTTGAACCGGCTCATCAGCCCCGACCGGGAGATGTGGAACCGCTCCGCCAGGGCGTCCACCGACAAATCCTCGGTCAGGTGGGCCCGGAGGTAGGCCAGCACCGCGTCCACCCTGGGGTCGTTGCGGCCCTGGGCGGTATCCCGGGCCTTTTGGTCCCCATAGGCCCGATTCAGGGCGATGAGGAGCTGGATGCAGTAGGTGCGGGCCAGCAAAGCGCCGGCGAAGGCGTCGCTGCCCTCCGCCTCCTCCAGCTCCTCCACCAGACGCAGGGCCTCCGCCCTGCCCTCCCGGTGGGAGCGCAGCAGGTGGCTGCCGGTGGCCGCCGCCTCGTCAAAGCAGGGGGACAGGCCGTATTCCGTCAGCAGCTCCGGGGAGAGCCACAGCAGCCGCCGCTCATAGGGCTGCGCGCTGCGGATGACGGGCTGATGAATCTGGTGGTGGGGAATCAGCAGCACGTCCCCGGCGCGGAGGTCGTACACCCGCCCCTCCACCAGATAAGTCACCTCTCCGGCGTAAAAGAACAGCACCTTGTCAAACTCGTGGTAGTGGTAGCCGATCTCCTCGGCCCGGCTGTCCCGCAGGTGGAAGAGACGATAGTCCTCCCGCAGGTAGCCCCGTACATCTGCCAGCATGGCGGCCTCCTTTCTGCCCCGTCCGGGGGCAAGGTCATCAACCGAAGGGGTTGCGTTCCCTGGGTAAGGATGGATAAAGGAAACAGGTGTTTGCCCAATCGCCGGGCCGTCCGTTCCTTAGATATGGATACTGGAAGGAAATAGCGCGTTCTGCCCTTGCCGGGGCAGGACCCGGGTTTTCTGCTTTTCTTGGCGGAGCGGGCTTTCGGCGTTCAGAAACTATGCCAGCGGCATAGTTTTAGCCGAAAACCGCAGCCGGCTACGCTGGCAAGGCTCACTGACCGGGGAGGATATGCCAAAAGTGATAACGCGGCTGTCAGGCCCCGCCCTGGCAAGGGCAAAACACCCATTTCCTTTATCCTGTTTTATCTAAAGAGAGGAGCGACCGGGCGCACAAAGCGCCCCTACTGAAAACCGGAAAGAACAGTCAGCCCCGCCGGTATATGGAACCAAAAACTTGGGAACCTCTGAACAAATGCACTTCGGCGCCTTGCGGTAAATTTGCGCCATAAATGCGTTGCAAAATCTTGAAATCCGTCAGGATTCCTGCGCTTTTGCGCCTTTTTCTGACGCAAATTTCCTCGCAATCCGCTCTCGTTCATTTATTCAGAGGTTCCCTTGATTTCCGTGGGCGGCAGCCGCCCTCTTGCCCTTCTTGACGACATATAGTATAATAATACCATCATAACAGAAACCAAGGAAGAAGGCCACCCATGATTTACTTGGATTATGCCGCCACCACCCCGGTATCCCCCGCCGCGGCGGAGGCGGCCCGGGACGCCATGCTGTCCGGTTGGGGCAACCCCTCCGCCCGCTATCCGGCGGGGAAGGACGCCCGCACCCGGCTGCTGGCGGACCGGAACGTCATCGCCGCCGCCCTGGGCTGCAAGAGTGCCCGCCCCATCCAGACCGCACCGCCGGAGCTGCTCTTCACCTCCTGCGGCACCGAGAGCGACAACTGGGCCCTCCGGGCCGGGGCGGAATACGGCAAACGCCGGGGGAGGCACATCATCACCACCGCCATCGAGCACGCCGCCGTGCTGGAGACCTGCAAGGCCCTGGAGGGGGAGGGGTACGAGGTCACCTATCTCCCGCCCAACCGGGAGGGGACGATTGACCCGGCGGACTTCGCCGCCGCCCTCCGGCCGGACACGATACTGGCCAGCATGATGCTGGTGAACAACGAGCTGGGGACGGTGCTGCCGGTACGGCACTGCGCCAGGCTGCTGAAAAAGACCAACCCCCAGGCCCTGTTCCACACCGACGCGGTGCAGGCGTTCCTGAAAATCCCCTTCACCCCCAGAGCGCTGGGGGTGGATCTGGTGAGCCTCAGCGGCCACAAGGTCCACGCCCCCAAGGGCATCGGGGCGCTGTACATCCGGGAGGGGCTGCGCCTCCGCCCCCTGATTTACGGCGGGGGGCAGGAGGCCGGGCTCCGCTCCGGCACCGAGGCCACCGCCCAGGTCGCCGCCTTTGCCGCCGCCGTCGGCCAGCAGAAATCCACATTTGCACAGGATACTGCACAAATGGCCAACGTAAAGGCCCACCTTCTGTCCCGGCTGGCGGCGGAGGTGCCGGAGGTGACCCCCATCGTGGTGGGGGAGGCCCCTCACATTCTGGCCCTGACCATGGCGGGCTACAAGAGCGAGCCGCTGGTGCAGGAGCTGGGGGACAAGGGCATCTGCGTCAGCGCAGGCTCCGCCTGTCACCGGGGAAAGCCCAGCCATGTCTACGCCGCCCTGGACCTCAGCCGGGAGCAGCGGGAGGGGGCCTTCCGGGTGTCCTTCTCCGGGGAGACGGAAACGGCGGACGCGGACGCCCTGGTGGACGCCCTAAAGGTGATTCGGGACACCCGCTTCAAATCCATGTCCTGACAAGGAGGTATCAGCGATGGAAACCATTCCCTTTGCGCAGTATCAGGAGAGCGCGGACTGCCTCGCCGCCCGGCTGGGGGACTTCCGGCCGGAGGTGCTGCTGATCCTCGGCTCCGGCCTGGGGTACCTGGCCGACCGGGTGGAGGAGCCGCTGGCGGTGCCCTATGGGGAGATTCCCCACTTCGCCCGGTCCACCGCACCGGGCCACGCGGGCCGCTTCGTCTTCGGCCGTCTCCGGGGCAGGCGGGTGGCCGTTATGCAGGGGCGGCTCCACTACTACGAGGGCTACTCCTTCCCCCAGGTCACCTATCCCGTCCGGGTGCTGCGGCTGCTGGGGGCGGAGACTTTAATTGTCACCAACGCGGCGGGGTGCGTCAACCTGAATTGGCCCGCCGGAACGCTGATGGTGATGGACGACCATATCAAGCTGGCTCTGGACTCTCCCCTCCGGGGGGAGAATCTGCCCCAGTTCGGACCCCGGTTCCCGGACAGCAGCCAGGTCTACACCCCCGCCCTCCGGGCCCTGGCGGCTTCGGTGGCGGCGGAGCAGGGCATCCCTGCAGAGCACGGGGTGTACCTCTATATGCCCGGCCCCCAGTACGAGACCCCGGCGGAGATTCGGGCCGCCCGGCTGCTGGGGGCGGACGCGGTGGGGATGTCCACCGTGCCGGAGGCCGTGGTGGCCAGCCACTGCGGCATGCAGGTGCTGGGCATCTCCCTGCTGACCAACATGGCGGCAGGGATTCTGGACGCCCCCCTCAGCGAGGAGGAAGTGCTCCGGGCCGCCGAGGAGGGGCGGGAGCGGTTCTCCGCCCTGGTGCTGGGGTGCCTGGAGAAGATGACTGGCCCGGACGGGGCAACGGCGGAAACGGAAGGGATTGTGTTCCCTGGATAAAAATTGATGAAGGAAACCAGCCCCTGCCCTTCCGGCGGAGCTGGTTTCCTTCATTCTTCTTTTTTGCCTGAGAAAAGCAATCCCCTTACGCGGGCAATCGCCCCGCTCAGGTCTCCTCTTCCTGTTCCTCCTCCTGCTCCGCCCGGTTCTTCCGCACCTGCCGGAGGACAAACAGCAGCAGCGCCGCGCACGCCGTCCCGACCAGCATCATGGTGCAAAGTCCGCAGACCAGCACCGCCAGAATCTGCACAAAGTATCCGGGGAGGAACTGGGCCGCCATGCTCAGGCCGATCAGCACCACCAGACAAATCGGGAGCCATTTGCCCCGTCTCCCGCTCCGCAGCATGATCCACAGGCCCAGGGCAAAGAACAGCACGTCCACGGCTATCACCGGGAAGGACATCCCCTGCCCAAACCAGGCTACAAAAATATCAAACACGACCGGATCACTACCTGGAACTCTTTTTCTTCGCTATCAGGATAGCATACTTTTGCAAAGAAAGCAAGCTCCCGGACAAACTTTCCGGGCGGTGGACGCAAATTCGTTTAAATCACGCCGCTGGCGTGGCGGCACACATGGCAGCACAGGTTCACACAGCAGGGCATTTGGGCGATGTGGGTGGGGTGGGGGATGATGCTGACGGCCAGGGCCGTCACGGTGCCCCCCAGCCCCTGGGGGCCGATGCCCAGCCGGTTCACCCGCTCCAGGATGCGCCCCTCCATCTCCGCGTAATAGGGGTCGCGGTTCGTCTCATTCAGGGGGCGGAGGAGGGCCCGCTTGGCCAGAATCCCCGCCGTCTCCGCGTTGCCCCCCAGGCCCACGCCCACCACCACCGGGGGGCAGGGGTTGGAGCCTGCGTCGGACACCGCCTGAACAATGGCGTCCTCCACCTGCTGCTGGGTGCAGGAGGGCTTCAGCATTTGCAGGGAGGTCATATTCTCGCTGCCCGCCCCCTTGGGGGCCACGGTGATGCTGCACCGGTCCCCCTCCACCAGCCGGAGGTGGAGGATGGCCGGGGTATTGTCTTCGGTGTTCACCCGGCGGAGGGGGTCGGAGACGGTGCTTTTCCGCAGGAAGCCGTCGGTGTACCCCTGGGCCACCCCTTCGTTCACCGCGTCGCTGAGGAGTCCGCCGGTGATATGGCAGTCCTGCCCCAAATCTACGAACACGATGGCCATGCCGGTGTCCTGGCAGATGGGCAGACGGCGCTCCCCGGCGAAGGTGAAGTTCTCCACAATGTCCCCCAGGATGCCCTGGCCCACCGGGGATTCCTCGGTTTGGCAGGCCGCGCAGAGCTTCTCCCGCACGTCGCCGGGCAGGACGCAGTTGGCCTCGATGCAGAGGTCCCGCACCAGCCGGACGATTTCTTCATACTGAATCTCTCTCATAGGACACACTCCTTCTTCACAGCTTTACCATGACGGGCTTCCGCTGCACATAGTAGGTCACATACCGGAAGCCGCACTCCCGCAGCAGGTCATAGGCCCGCCGGATGCCCAGCCCCACATGGTCCCGGTGATGGGCGTCCGCCCCCACCGTCACCAGCTCGCCCCCGGCCTCCCGCCAGGCGGGCAGCAGGGCCCGATAGTCCTCCAAATCGTCCCGGCCCCGGTTGGTGTTCACCTCCAGAGCCTTGCCCCCCTCCGCGTTCCGGCGGAGCAGGGCGCGGCACGCCTCCCAGTAGTCGGAGAGGCCCGCCTGCACCCCGTCCCGGTCCCGGATATACCGCAGGGGGTAGGGGATGTGGCCCAGGCTGTCGTAGTTCCCCCAGCGGGCCAGGGCCAGCATGGAGGAAAAATAATCCTCCAGAACGGGCCGGGCCAGCTCCGGATGGGCCCGGAAGTCCACATAGTAGAAGTCCTGCCCCTCCATGGCCAGGGATGCGTTGTGGATGGAGCCGATGACGAAGTCCAGCCCCGGCTCCGCCAGGGCGCGCTCCGCCGCGGCGAAGTCCGCCGGGGCGTTGCCCAGCTCCAGCCCGTAGAGCAGCCGGAAGGGGTTCCCTTTCGGAATCGCCTCCAGCGCCTCCCGGTGGGCCCGGCGGGCGGGGGCCCAGTCGTAGGCGGGGCAGAGCTGATTCTTCTCGTTGATGATGTCGTAATGGTCGGTGAGGCAGATACCGTCCAGGCCAAAGGCCATGGACGCCTCCGCCATCTCCCGGCGGCTGCTGTGGCCGTCAAAGGAGACGGTGGAGTGCATATGGGTGTCCAAAAGCAGCATGGGGGTCACTCCTTTTTATCTGACCTGTTAAAAAACTCTAAAACTGGCACTGGAAACAAGGTCAGCTATCTGCTATGATACCTTCAAGCAAGAGGGCAGGCAGGCCGCTGCACTCTTGCCGAAGTTTTAATTCAGAGAGGATAAGCGCTATGAAAACCAACAACCGAGTCTATCGCATTGCGCTGGTGGGGCTGTTTGCGGCCCTGAGCTATGTGGTCTTTACTTTCCTGCAAATCAAAATTACCCTGCCCGGCGGGGACGCCACCTCCATCCACCTGGGCAATGCCGTGGTGGTGCTGGGCGCCCTGATTCTGGGCGGCCCTCTGGGTGGCCTGGCCGGGGCCATCGGCATGAGCATTGGCGACCTGTTCGACCCGGTGTACATCACCCTGGTGCCGAAAACCTTCGTGCTGAAGCTGTGCATTGGCCTCATCACCGGCCTGGTGGCCCACAAGCTGGGAAAAATCAACCGGCAGACCGACAAAAAGAAGATTTTCGGCTGGGCACTGGCCGCCGCCATTGCGGGGCTGCTGTTCAACTGCGTCTTTGACCCGCTGGTGGGGTACTACTACAAGCTGTGGATTCTGGGCAAGCCGGCGGCGGAGCTGACCCTGGCCTGGAACATCGCCTCCACCACCATCAATGCGGTGCTGTCCACCGTCGTCTCCGTGGCAGTGTACCTGGTGCTGCGCCCGGCGCTGGCCAAGGCGAGCATCATGAAAAAAATCTGGGGCGATAAATTCGCCGCCTGACAAAAATCCCACAGCACAGGAAAAGAGGGCAGCGGTACGCTGTCCTCTTTTCAAATGGCCACAATACCCAACTCAAAAAAGGAAAGCAACTTTAAGAATTACAAAGGCACTCCGCAGGAGTTTTGTTGCGCCAGCAACAAAATAAAATGGAATCCGTGCTTTTAGCCGGGCGTGTACCGGCAAAAGCACACAGGGAGGCGCCGACTGTGCGAGCAAAGCGAGTGCGGAGAGGCGCCGCATTTTCGACCCAAATGCCTGCATTTGGGTCGATATAAAAGAGGGCAGCGGTACGCTGTCCTCTTTTATTGTACCGTGTTACGGCCCGGTTGTCAAAACAGTTTTTTCTTTTTCATCTTGCCGGCCTTCCCCTGCATGGCGTCGTCGAAGGCCCGGAGGGCGTCCTTCTGGGCGGGGGTCAGGTTGGTGGGCACCTGCACGTTGACGGTGACGCACTGGTCGCCCCGTCCGGTGCGCTGGAGCCGGGGGATACCCTTGCCCCGGAGCCGGAAGGTGGTGCCGGTCTGGGTTCCGGCGGGGAGGTCGTACTTCACCTTGCCGTCGATGGTGGGGATCTCAATGCTGGCCCCCAGGGTGGCGTCCACAAAGCTGACAGGGGCGTTGTACAGCACGTCGGCCCCGTCCCGCTCAAAGAAGGCGTGGGGCTGGACGTTGACGTGAATCAGCAGGTCGCCGGCGGGGCCGCCGTTGCGCCCGGCGTTGCCCTGGCCTCTGCGGGAGATAGCCTGCCCGTCGTCGATGCCGGCGGGGATCTTCACAGTGATCCGCTTGCGTTTGCGCACCATACCCTTGCCCTTGCAGGACTGGCAGGGGGTATGGATGATCTTGCCGGTGCCGCCGCACTGGTTGCAGGGCTGGGTGGAGGACATGACGCCGAAGGCGGTCCTCCGCTGGACGTTCACCACGCCCTGACCGTGGCAGGTGGGGCAGGTCTCCGGCGAGGTGCCGGGGGCGCAGCCGTTGCCGCCGCAGGCGTCGCAGGTCTGCACCGGGGTGACCTCCACCTCCTTGTCGCAGCCGAAGGCGGCTTCCTCAAAGGTCAGATCCACCTGCACCCGCAGGTCGCTGCCCTGCTGGGGGGCGTTGGGCCGGGGCTGGCCGCCGAAGCCGCCGAAACCGCCGCCGCCAAAGATGGTGGAGAAGATGTCGCCCATGTCGCCAAAGCCGTCGAACCCCGCGCCGCCTCCGGCTCCGGCCCCGTAGTTGGGGTCCACCCCGGCAAAGTCGAACTGGTCATAGCGGGCCTTCTTCTCCGTGTCGGAGAGGACCTCGTAGGCCTCCCCTACCTCCTTGAAGTGGGCCTCCGCCTCCTTGTCGCCGGGGTTCATATCGGGGTGGTATTTCTTGGCCAGCTTCCGGTACGCCCGCTTGATCTCATCCTGGCTGGCGTCCTTGCCGACCCCCAATACCTCATAATAATCGCGTTTTTCTTCTGCCATTGCTACTCACTTCACTCCATACAGGAGGGATTTCCGGGGGGTGGGCCTCCCCCGTAAACCCCACAGATGGGACGGGGCTTCCGCCCCGCCCCATAATTGCCGGTTACACTGTTTGATTGGGATTATTTGTCGCCGTCCACGACCTCATAGTCGGCGTCCTGATAGTCCTGGTCATTGCCGCCGCCCTGGTTGGGGTCCTGATAGCTCTGATAGCTGCCGCCCTGAGCGCCGCCGTCCTGGGGCGCCTGCTGCTGGTACAGCTTGGCGGAGACATCGTAGAAGGTCTTGGTCAGGTCGTCCACGGCGGTCTTGATGGCGGCGGTGTCGCTGCCCTTCAGGGCGTCCTGGAGTCTGCTCTTGCCGCTCTCGATGGCGGACTTGTCGGCGGAGTCCAGCTTGTCGCCGTTCTCGCTGAGGAACTGCTCGGCCTGGTAGACCATCTGGTCGCCCTGGTTCCGGGTGTCGATGTCCTCCTTGCGCTTGGCGTCCTCGGCGGCGAACTGCTCGGCCTCACGGACGGCCCGGTCGATGTCCTCCTTGGACAGGTTGGAGGAGGCGGTGATGGTGATGTGCTGCTCGTGGCCGGTGCCCTTATCCTGGGCGGAGACGTTCACGATGCCGTTGGCGTCGATGTCGAAGGTGACCTCGATCTGAGGCACGCCGCGGCGGGCGGGAGCGATGCCGTCCAGCTGGAACTTGCCCAGGGTCTTGTTGTCCCGGGCGAATTCACGCTCGCCCTGGAGGACGTGAACCTCCACGGAGGGCTGGTTGTCGGCGGCGGTGGAGAACACCTGGCTCTTCTTTACGGGGATGGTGGTGTTCCGGTCGATGAGCTTGGTGAACACGCCGCCCAGGGTCTCAATGCCCAGGGACAGGGGGGTGACGTCCAGCAGCAGCATGCCCTTCACGTCGCCGCCCAGCACGCCGCCCTGGATGGCGGCGCCCACAGCCACGCACTCGTCGGGGTTGATGCCCTTGAAGCCGTCCTTGCCGGTGATCTTCTTCACGGCCTCCTGGACAGCGGGGATACGGGAGGAGCCGCCCACCAGCAGGATCTTGTTCAGGTCGCTGGCCTTCAGGTCGGCGTCGCTGAGAGCCTGACGGACGGGGCCCATGGTGGCCTGCACCAGATGGTTGGTCAGCTCATTGAACTTGGCCCGGGTCAGGGTCACGTCCAGATGCTTGGGGCCGGTGGCGTCGGCGGTGATATAGGGCAGGTTGATGTTGGAGGAAGTGACGCCGGACAGCTCGATCTTGGCCTTCTCGGCGGCCTCCTTCAGCCGCTGCATGGCCACCTTGTCGCCGGTCAGATCGATGCCGTTCTCCCGCTTGAACTCGGCGGCCAGATAGTCCATGATGCACTTATCGAAGTCGTCGCCGCCCAGATGGGTGTTGCCGGAGGTGGCCAGCACCTCGATGACGCCGTCGTCGATGTCCAGGATGGAGACGTCGAAGGTGCCGCCGCCCAGGTCATAGACCAGAACCTTCTGGGCCTCTTCCTTGTCCACGCCGTAGGCCAGGGCCGCGGCGGTGGGCTCGTTGATGATACGCTTCACGTCCAGACCGGCGATCTTGCCGGCGTCCTTGGTGGCCTGACGCTGGGCGTCGTTGAAGTAGGCGGGGACGGTGATGACCGCCTGGGTGACCGTCTCGCCCAGATAGGCTTCGGCGTCCGCCTTCAGCTTTTGCAGGATCATGGCGGAGATCTCCTGGGGGGTGTAGCGCTTGGAGTCAATGCTCACCTTGTACTCCTCGCCCATGTGGCGCTTGATGGAGGAGATGGTGCGGTCAGGGTTGGTGATGGCCTGACGCTTTGCCACCTGGCCCACCATACGCTCCCCGTCCTTGGAGAAGGCCACGACGGAGGGGGTGGTGCGGTTGCCTTCCGCGTTTGCAATGACGACCGGCTCGCCGCCTTCCATGACGGCCACGCAGGAATTGGTAGTACCAAGGTCGATACCGATGATTTTAGACATAACAGTGTTCCTCCTAATTATATGTGAGATGTGTTTTTATACGAAATGAATATCACACTGCGTGAAGCGCAGATCGTGAACGTTTAGTTTGCCACCTGTACCATGGCGAAGCGGATGACCTTGTCGCCCATCACAAATCCGGTCTGGAAGCACTGGGAGACCACATTCTCCCCCAGGTTTTCGTCCTCGATGTGCATGACCGCGTTGTGATACTTCGGGTCGAAGGGCTGCCCCACCGCGTCGATGGGCTTGATGTCCAGGCTCTCCAGCACCTGTTTCAGCTGGTTCATGGTCATTTCGATGCCCTTCAAAAAGGCTTCGTCCTGACAGCCCTGGGCCAGCGCCCGCTCCAGATTGTCGTAGACGGGCAGGAATTTCAGCGCCGCGTCCGCCTTGGCCCCGGAATAGGCTTCCGACTTCTCCTTGGCGCTGCGGCGGCGGAAGTTATCGTACTCCGCCCGGAGATAGAGGTATTCCTTCTCCCTGGCGGCCAGCGCCTTCTGGGCCGTCTCCAGCGGGGTGGGCTCGGCGGGCTGCGCCTGCTTCGGCTCCTCCTTCGGTTCCTGTTTCGGCGCTTCCTTCGCTTCCTTCGGCTCGGCGGCCTCCTGTTCGGCGGACTGCTGAGGCTCGGCGGCCTCCTGCTTCGGATTTTCTTCCGCTTCTGCGGCTTCCGTCTTTTTGGTTTCGGCTTCCATACGATTCCTCCTGGCTTGCGAGAAAAATGGGTTAGTTCTTTTTTTCTTCTGTTTCGGCATGATCAGTACCTGGCGGGTTCAGCGCCTGTTTTGGTTGACTGCCCGGCAGATGCGCCTCCCCGGTGAACAGCCGGGACAGGCTGTCGGCCAGATAGCTGAGCTTGGCCGTCACCTGGGCATAATCCATTCTGGTGGGGCCCACCACGCCGATGACCCCCTTCATCCCGTCCCCGATGTCGTAGCTGGCCAGGACCACGCTGGTGTCCTTCAGCTCCTCGGCCACGTTCTCCGGGCCGATCAGCACCTTCGTCTGGGAGCCGGCCTCCTTGCCGGGCATGGGGAGGTCGGTAAACCGGGACTCATCATTCATATAGTCCAGCAGCTTCTGGGCCCTGTCCATGTCCTGAAACTCCTGATGGGTCAGGAGATGATTCTCCCCGGCGGTGTGTACGCTGGACTGGCGGCAGCCCTCCAGCACGTCCATGGCGAAGCTGACCACCAGCGAGATCAGACCGTAGCTGCTGCCTGCAGCCTTCCGGGCCTTTTCCATCAGGTCGGGGCTGAACTCCTCCAGGGTCTTGCCCACGAAGGAGGTGTTCAGCAGGGCGTTCAGCAGCTGGAGCTGAGGCTCGGTCAGCTCTGTGGGCAGGTGGAACAGCTTGTTGCGCACCACGTTGGTGTTGGTCATGGCCACGCAGATGAAGGAGTTCTGATCCACCATCAGCAGGTCGTACCGGTTGATGACCACCGTGCTCCGCCCTGCGGACAGGGAGAAGGCCGGATAGTTGGTGAGCTGGCTGACCAGCCGCCCCGCCTGATCCAGCACCTGATCCAGCTCCCGCATTTTCAGGTTCAGGGCGGAATTGATGCGCTCCGTCTCCTGGAGGGAGAGCTTGTGCTCCTCCATCAGCTCGTTGACATAGATCCGGTAGCCCTTGGGGGAGGGGATGCGTCCGGCAGAGGTGTGGGGCTGCTCCAGGTAGCCCATCTTCTCCAGCGCCGCCATCTCGTTGCGGACGGTGGCGGAGGAACATTCCAGATGGGCCAGGGTCATAATGGTCTTGGACCCAACCGGTTCGGCGGTTTCGATATAGTTTTCCACCACGGCGCGTAAAATACGCCGCCGCCGTTCTGTCAGCTCCATCTGCTCACCTCGCTTTGTTTTAGCACTCTTGTCTCTCAAGTGCTAAACTAAATATAGCACTCACCGCCCCGAATGTCAATAGGCGAAAATAAAAATTGTTTGTGAACAAACCGTGAGCAGTTTTTGACGGACGGAAATGACAGCCGGCTCCCCGGACTGCTAACCCCGGCGGCCTCCCCGCTGCCCGGAGAAAATATTCTGCCCTTTGTTCACAAAATGATGTAGACTTTCCCGGATTTTCCGGCTACAATAAAGATACGAAACTGGATTTGGAGGGGTCCCCCTTGAAAAAACTGTCCACGGCGGCCAGCCGCTTTTGCTATAATCACCCCAATTTTGGGATTCCCAACCTGATGTTGTATATCGTCATCGGCAACGTCATCGTCTATGTGCTGGATATGCTGTCGAGCTACACCTTTTCCCCCATGCTGACCTTTGTCCCGGCCTATCTGGCCCGGGGGCAGGTCTGGCGGCTGGTAACCTTCCTGTTCGTGCCGGACAACTCCAACATCCTGTTCCTGGCCATCTCCCTGTACTTCTATTATTGGCTGGGCTCCTCCCTGGAGCGGACCTGGGGCACCGCCCGGTTCACCCTGTTCTACCTGACCGGCGTGGTGGCCTCCATTCTGGTGGGGCTCATCAGCTGCTTCGTTTACGGCTTCGGGTATACCGGCAGCGTCACCACCGCCTACTATGTCAACCTGTCCCTGTTCCTGTCCTTTGCCACCCTGTACCCTGACGCACAGGTGATGCTGATGTTCATCATCCCGGTGAAGATCAAGTGGCTGGCCTATCTGGACGGGGTGATGCTGCTGGTGGGCGTGATTCAGTACATCGCCGCGGGGATGTACGTCATGGCGCTGCTGCCGGTGCTGGCCCTGGCCAACTACTTCATCTACTTTGGGGACGACCTGATGGACGCCCTCCGGGGCACCGCCTCCCGGACGGCCTACCGCTCCAGCCACCGCTCCCCCGGCACCCGGAACCCCCGGCGGCAGAGCCGGAGCAATACCATCAACATGAAAAAGGCCGCCAGAGATATGCAGCAGAGCAAGGGCTACCTCCACAAGTGCTGCGTCTGCGGCAAGACGGACACGGACTACCCGGATATGGAGTTCCGGTACTGCTCCAAGTGCGCCGGGTATCGGTGCTACTGTATGGAGCATATCAATAACCATGTGCATATCACCGAGGAATGACAGACAGCAGCCCCGCGTTGTATACGCGGGGCTGCTGCTTGTTATGCTTTCTTTGTTTTGAAACGTGCGCCCGGCCGACGTTCTCCTTAGAAAAGGAAAGAGAAAGGAAATACGTTTTGCCCGACAGGCGGGGCTGGGTTCCTTAGATAAGGATTGAGAAAGGAAATAAGTGGTTTCCCTCCGGGGGCCCCATTTCTCGTTCCGCCGAGAAATGGGGGAAAGAGGGCGGCTTAGGGGGGAGCTTCGGGGCCTCGCTCCCCCCTAAGAACCCTCCTCCTGTCCCGCTGGGGCTTCGCGCTGTCCAGACTGTCAGTGGTCTGTCAGACAACAGACGAAGTAACTTTCAGGCGGTGAGACTGCCGCCGATGGCGGCAATTTTGTTGACCGATGGTCGTGGAAATCTGAATGTAAGGGCAGGTTGTTGCTCCTGTTGTAAAAAAGCAATGGATAATCACGTTTTTTGATGAGAGGTTGCCACCTTGCGGTTCAGGCAGATGTTATCCATCGTTGGATGATAAAATTGCTCGTTCCGCCCGCCTTTGGCATAGGGAGCGAAGCGGAAATGCCGCTTGACGGCGGGGCGGAACGGCAATCGTTGCCAGCCGCAGGGCGGCAGTCTCACCGCCTGAAAGTTACTTCGTCTGTTGCCTGACAGACCACCTATGGGTTGGACAGCGCGAAGCCCCAGTGGGATAGAGGGAGATTCTTAAGAGGGACGCACCGCGGCCCTCTTAAGCCGCCCTCTTTCCCCCCTTTCTCGGCGGAGCGAGAAAGGGGGCCCC
>JAJQBL010000007.1 GCA_021203325.1 Clostridiales bacterium
TAGTTTGTGTGTTTGTTGGCAAGTTATGCGGATTGACTCTCGGCATCCCGGCAGTCCGGACAGATGTAGTGAACGCTCAGGTCATAGGACTCCACAGGGATGCCCAGCCGCTCCTCCAGCGTTTCGGAAAAATTGCCCAGCTGAATGTCGGCCAACCGTCCGCAGCGGTCACAGATCAAATGGTCGTGGGGGGTCATGGTCTTGTCATAGCGGTCCGCCTGGTCGGGGATACGTACCCGGCGAATCTGCCCATCCTGCACCAGGGCGGCCAGGTTGTTGTACACCGTGGCCATGGCGATGGCGGGCTGCACTTCCTTCACCTGTAAATAGAGCTGCTCTGCGGTGGGATGGCCGTCGCATTGACGAAGCTGCTGTAAAATCAGTGCTCTGTATCGCATAGCGTCCTCCCATTCGAGAATTAGAATAATTCTAGTTTTATTATAGCAGAAACTTCTCCTTTGTCAAGGGGGATTTTCAGATTTTTTCGGGAGAATATGTTTTTACGATTTTTCACAAACTTATTGCAATTCCGGCCAGGCCAGTGTATAATAGAGGTACCAAATCGGCGGCGTGTCGGCAGCTCTGCCCGCAGGCGACCCACAGGGAGGTTCACAATATGAAGGATATTATCACCATCGGCAGACAGTTCGGCAGCGGCGGCCGGGAGATCGGCCTCAAGCTGGCCCAGGAGCTGGGCTATGCCTTCTATGACAAAGCCGTGCTGGCGGAGACGGCGAAAAAGCTGGGGGTCTGCGAGGCCCTGCTGGAGCAGAGCAGCGAAAGCTCCGTGGGCACCTTCATTTATAATGTGGTGCTGAACAACCGGGAGGAGTCCTTTGAGGACAAGCTGGCCAAGCAGGAGTTTGACTATCTCCGCAAGCAGGTGAAGAAGGGCCCCTGCGTCATTATCGGCCGCTGCGCCAGCTATCATTTCCGGGATAACCCCGGTATGCTCAGCATCTTCATCACCGCCCCCATGGAGAAGCGGGTGGAGCGCATCCTCTCCCTGAAGGAGACCTACGGCGCGGACAACGAGAAGGCCGCCAAGCGGATGGTTCAGCACACCGACAAAAAGCGGGCCAACTACTACAATTACTACACCAACCAGCGCTGGGGCGATATGAACCAGTACCACCTGATTCTGGACAGCACCCTGCTGGGGGTGGACGGCACCGTGGACGCCCTGGCCCGGCTCATTCGGAATACCTGACCTTACACATAAAATACACCCCTCCGCGCTGCGTTCCGGACGCAGGGCGGAGGGGCGCTTTTTAGTTGGATGAGTTGGACGTATTCGACCCGGCGGCCGCAATGGCCTCCTGTTCCTTCCGCAGCTCCCGCTGCAGCGTGATGACGTTCCACCGGGCGTTGTCCGGCGTCAGGACACACTTGACCACTTTGGCCCCGGTGGCGTTCAGCCCCGCCACCACGGCGTCCAGCCGCCCGTTGTTGGCGAAGCCGCACAGCACCGCCATGGGGACCTCCAGCTCCGGCCCGATATAGGGGGCCCTGGCGTACAGAGAGCGGGCCTGGCTGACCTGCATCAGCGTACCGATGGGCCGGTTATACAGGCTGCGCTCAATGCGCACGGCGGGGACGCCCAGCCCCTGGGCCGCGGCGATCAGGGCGTTGGCGCTCATCAGGTCGCAGCCGAACAGCAGAATTTGTTCCTTCATGGTTCCTTATGCCTTTTCCTCAGAAGCGTCCTCCTGGGGCACATCGGTGCCGGGGACGGCCCGGAGCACCACACCGGTGCGGGCGGGCAGGTACAGCCGCAGCTTCCGGCCATACTCGCCGGGAATCAGGCTGGGATAGCGCTGGTGGCTGATGCGGTTCTGGCCGCCGTAGGCTTCGTCGTCGGTGCAGAGCACCACCTCATAGTCGCCTCCCGCCGTCACGGGAATCCGGTAGTTTTCAAAGGACTGGGTGGGGTTGAAGTTCAGGACGAAGAGCAGGCCGCTGCGCTCGAAGGCGATGACCTGGTCCTGCCGGTGCATCCAGTTCAGGTGAGGCATCCACTGCTGGAACAGGTTGGCGTCCTTCACGGCGGCCACCATATCCCGGTCAAAGTCGCCCAGCCACTGATATTTCAGGAAGCCGTTGTCCAGCAGGCTCCACTGGCGGCGGCAGTAGAAGAAGCTCCAGTTGTTGCCCTCACGGGGGAAGTCAATCCATTCCGGGTGGCCGAACTCGTTGCCCATGAAGTTCAGATAAGCTTCCCCGCCGCCGGCGATGGTCAGCAGGCGAATCATTTTGTGGAGGGCAATGGCCCGGTCGATGACCGGATTGTGGGTGGCCTTGTCCATGTCCGTGTACATACTGGCGTCGGCCAGACGGAAAATCATGGTCTTATCCCCCACCAGGGCCTGGTCATGGCTCTCCACATAGGCCACGGTCTTTTCACCGGGGCGGCGCAGGCACATGGAGGACCAGATCTTATCCAAATCCCACTGCTCGTCCGCCTGCTCCTTCACGATTTTGATCCACATATCCGGCAGGCCCATGCCCAGGCGGTAGTCAAAGCCGATGCCCCCATCCTCGATGGGCAGGCACATCCCCGGCATGCCGGACATATCCTCGGCGATGGTGACGGCGTCCGGCTTCACCTGGCGAATCAGCTCATTGGCCAGCTGCAAATAGGTGACGGCCTCGGTGTCCGTATTCAGGGAGAAGTACTTCGCGTTGCTGTCAAAGTCCGTCCCCAGGCCGTGGTCATGGTACAGCATGGAGGTGACGCCGTCAAACCGGAAGCCGTCAAAGTGGTACTCCTCCAGCCAGAACTTCAGGTTGGACAGCAGGAAGTGCAGTACGTTGTTGTCGTTGTAGTTGAACAGCTTGGTGCCCCAGGCGGGATGGTCGCCCTGCTCACCCCGGTGGAAGAACTGCCACTCGGTGCCGTCGAAGCAGTTGATGCCCTCCGCGGTGTTCTTCACCGCGTGGGAGTGGACCAGGTCCATAATGACCCGGATGCCCATGCTGTGGGCCTTATCCACCAGGTATTTCAAATCCTCCGGCAGACCGAACCAGCTGGAGGCGGCGTAGAAGCTGGACACCTGATAGCCAAAGGAGCCATAGTAGGGGTGCTGCATGATGGCCATGAGCTGAATGGTGTTGTAGCCGGCCTTCTGGATGCGGGGGAGGGTCTTGTCGGCAAACTCCCGATAGGTGCCGATCCGCTCCTCCTCCTGGGCCATGCCCACATGGGCCTCGTAAATCAGCAGCTCCTCCTGGCTGCTGAACCCCTGGTCCGTCCAGGGATAGGGGACGGAGTCGTCCCACACCTCGCAGCACCACTGAATCGTCTTTTCATCCTGCACCACCCGGCGGGCGTAGAGGGGGATATGCTCGGTGGTGTAGCCGTCGTGCTTCACCACGGTTTTCACCTTGCAGCCGTTCCACAGGGCGTTGTCCCCCTCCAGAAAGATCTCCCACACACCGTCGTCATGGTCGTGGAGCTCATGGCTCTTGGGATTCCAGCCGTTGAAGTCGCCCATCAGCCAGACCCGCTGGGCCGCAGGCGCCCACTCCCGGTACACCCAGCCGCCCTCCACATGGTGGAAGCCGTAAAAAAGGTGGGCGTTGGCGAAGTCCTTCAGGGTGGCGCCGTCGTGGAGAAGCTGTTCCTTTTTCCAATGGTAGTTGTTCATCCGCTGACGGATATCCCCCTCATAGGGTGTCAGCTGGGGGTTCAATTCCAACAACCGATAAGCCATAATGACCTTCCTTTCATGTGAGACACAGGATTCCTTTGGAGCTGCGCGGCGCAGGCGGCAACGCAGCTGCCGGGTCGCACTGCCCCGGCGGTTCTTTTTCTATTGTAACAGATTTGTGCGGATGATACAACCGTTAATTTTCAGGAACCTCTGAATAAATGGACGAGAGCGGATTGCGAGGAAATTTGCGTCAGAAAAAGGCGCAAAAGCGCAGGAATCCTGACGGATTTCAAGCTTTTGTAAGATTTTGCGTAAAAAATATGCCGGTGGCATATTTTTAGCAAAATCCTGAGCCAGCTATGCTGGCGAAGCCACCTTGGACCGAAGTGATTCGTGCATCTATTGCTATACTTGCCCAATGGCGCAAATTTACCGCAAGGCGCCGAAGTGCATTTGTTCAGAGGTTCCTTCAGTTTCCGGCAAGGGTTGTGCAGGACGACACGGTTTTGGGGCCATGCGGAAGATGTGCCTCCGCCGAGAAAAACAGCTTGTGCTTTTCCCGAAAATCAGGTACAATAATCCCACTTGACGAAAGGGCAGGAAAGAGCCATGAACCCAAAACTGGAACGCATCCTGCCGCGTGTACAGAAGCCTGCGCGGTACACCGGCGGAGAATATCGGGAGATTCAGAAGGACAAGGCCGAGGTGGACACCCGCTTTGCCTTCTGCTTCCCGGACACTTACGAAATTGGCATGAGCAACCTGGGCATGCGCATCCTGTACGGCGTCATCAACGAGATGGACGGCGTCTGGTGCGAGCGGTGCTTCGCCCCCTGGGGGGACATGGAGGAGGAGCTGCGCCGGGCGGAGCTGCCCCTCTTCGCTCTGGAATCCGGCGACCCCATCCGGGACTTTGACCTGGTGGCCTTCTCCTTGGGCTACGAGATGGCCTACACCAACGTGCTGAACATGCTGGACCTGGCGGGCATCCCCCTTTACGCCGCCCAGCGGGACGAGGACTGGCCCATCGTCTGCGCCGGGGGCACCTGCGCCTATCACGCGGAGCCTCTGGCCGACTTCATCGACCTCTTCTTCCTGGGAGAGGGGGAGGAGCTGGACCCGGAGGTGATCGAGTGCTACCGGGCCTGCAAAAAACAGGGAAAGAGCAAGACGGAGTTTCTGGAGGAGGCGGTGAAGATTCCGGGGGTCTACGTCCCCGCCTTCTATCAGGTGGCATACAACGAGGACGGCACCCTCCGCTCCATGACCCCCACCCACGGCGCCCCTGCCAGGGTGACCAAGCGCATCATCAAAGACCTGGACAGCGCCTATTACCCCACCCACACCATCGTCCCCTCCACGGAGATCGTCCACGACCGGGTGATGCTGGAGCTGTTCCGGGGCTGCATCCGGGGCTGCCGGTTCTGCCAGGCGGGGTACTGCTACCGTCCCGTCCGGGCGAAAACCTCGGAGACCCTGGTGCGCCAGGGCATTGAAGCCTGCATCGACTCCGGCTATCAGGAGATGACCCTGACCAGCCTCTCCTCCAGCGACTACCGCCCCCTGACCTGCCTGCTGGACGGCCTGCTGGACTACTGCGAGCCGCGGAACATCAACATCTCCCTGCCCTCCCTCCGGGCGGACGGCTTCTCCATGGGCATCATGCAGCGGCTGCAAAAGGCCCGGAAGTCCTCCATGACCTTCGCGCCGGAGGCGGGCACCCAGCGGCTGAGGGACGCCATCAACAAGAACGTGACGGAGGACGACCTGCTCCAGTCCTGCCGCACCGTGTTTCAGGGCGGGTGCAGCGCGGTGAAGCTGTACTTCATGCTGGGCCTGCCCACGGAGACGGATGAGGACGTGGAGGGCATTGCCGCCCTGGCGGACAAGGTGTTCCAGTCCTGGCGCACCTATACCCCCAACCGCTCCAAAGGGGTGCGCATCACCATCTCCACCTCCTTCTTCGTTCCCAAGCCCTTCACCCCCTTCCAGTGGGAGAAGCAGATCAGCATGGAGGAGTACCGGCGGCGGGTGAACCTGCTCCGCTCCTGCATCCACAACCGGTCCATCGTCTACAACTGGCACGACGGGGACGCCAGCTATGTGGAGGCGGCCCTGGCCCGGGGAGACCGGCGGATGAGCCGGGTGCTGGAGGAGGTCTGGCGCAGCGGCGGCAGGCTGGACTCCTGGTCGGAATATTTTGATTTTCAGCGGTGGATGGACGCCTTCCAAAAGGCGGGGCTGGACCCGGACTTCTACGCCTGCCGGGAGCGGCCCAGGTGCGAGCTGCTGCCCTGGTCGGTCAGCGACGTGGGGGTGCGGCAGGACTACCTGTGGCAGGAGCGGGAGCAGGCCTATCGGGGGGTCATCACCCCGGACTGCCGGGTGAAGTGCATGGGCTGCGGGGCCACAAGGCTGATTCCCGGCGAAAAGTGCGACGCGGACAGGGGGTAACGGTATGGCAGGACACAAAAACAGGCTCCGCTTCCGGAAGGAGGGGCGGGGGGTATACATCTCCCATCTGGATTCCATGGCCCTGTTTCAGCGGGCCTTTCTGCGGGCGGGGATAGCCATCTGGCAGACCAGGGGCTTCAACCAACACTCCTTTGTCTCCATCCCCCTGCCCCTCAGCGTGGGCTACAGCAGCCAGTGTGAGCTGCTGGAGTTTACCCTGGAAAGCGACACGCCTTTAAACGAGGTTCCGGCCCAGCTGAATGCCACCCTGCCGGAGGGCATCGTGGTGGAGCGGTGCTATGAGGCGGAGACGCCGGTGAAACGCATCGCGGCCATTGACTGGTCGGTTCAGCTGGAGTACGACGGCGGCACGCCGGAGGGAGTGCGCCCTGCCCTGGAGGACTTCTTCGCCCGGGAAAGCTGCGTCATTCAGAAGCCCTCCAAAAAATCCAAAAAGGGCTATACGGAGCTGGACCTGATCCCCATGGTCTACCAGTGGGACGCCGCGGAGGAGGAGAACGGGGTAAACCTCCACCTTCGCCTGATGGCCCAGAATCCGGGGCTGAACCCGGCGGTTCTGGTGGGCGCCCTGTTTGACGGGAGGCCGGAGCTGACGCCGGACTTCGTCCGCTGTCACCGAAATGAAATTTACGGGGCAGACGGCGGGATTTTTCGGTAAAAAAGTGCTTGCATTTCCGGCGTTCCCATGCTATAGTATACAAGTTGAATAAAGGGCGTTCCTCTGCCCTGCCGCCGGACACCGGCGGCCGCCCGTCCGGGGCAAAGCGCAAGAACACCTATAAAACAGGAGGAAAACCATTATGGCAAATCTGATCGAAACACTGAATGCACAGAACATGAAGCAGGACGTGCCGGATATCGAAATCGGCTCCACCGTCCGTGTCCACATCAAGGTCAAGGAAGGCTCCAAGGAGCGTATCCAGATTTTTGAGGGCACCGTCATCGCCCGAAAGCACGGCGGCGTCAGCGAGACCTTCACCGTCCGCCGCATCTCCTACGGCGTGGGCGTGGAGAAGGTGTTCCCCATCCACTCCCCCAACGTGGTGAAGGTGGAGACGGTGCGCCGGGGCAAGGTGCGCCGGGCCAAGCTGTATTATCTGCGTGGCCGCGTGGGCAAGGCCGCTAAGATTGCGGAAAAGCTGTAAGAACCATTCGGAGTTTTCCGAGACAGGAAAAGGAGCGGGAAACCACTCCTTTTTTGTTAAAATATTTAAAGTGGTGGAGCAATGTATCGACCCAGTAAGAAAAATCAGGCGAAGCGGCAGAGCCGCGCCGCCGCCAGACGGGAGCCGTCCTCCCCCGGCAGCCAGCCGGACAGCATGACGGTGCAGTGGTATCCGGGGCATATGGCCAAGACCCGCCGCATGATTCAGGAGAATTTAAAGCTAGTGGATCTGGTGGTGGAGATCCTCGACGCACGCATCCCCGTCTCCAGCCGCAACCCGGATTTGGACGATCTGGTGGGGGAGAAGCCCCGGCTCATCCTCCTGAACCGGGCCGACCAGGCCGACCCCGAGATGAACAGGGTGTGGGCGGACTGGTTCCGGGCCCAGGGCCTCTCCGTCCTCCAAACGGACTGCAAGACCGGGGCGGGGGTAAAGCAGTTTCCCGCCGTGGTGCGGGGCATCCTGGCGGACAAAATCGCCCGCTGGGAAGAGCGGGGCCAGGTGGGCCGCCCCATCCGGGTGATGGTGGCGGGGGTGCCCAACGTGGGCAAGTCCACCTTCATCAACCAGGTGGCCCAGCGGAAGGCCGCCGCCGCCGAGAACCGCCCCGGCCTGACCCGGGGCAAGCAGTGGGTCACGGTGGATGCCGGGCTGGAGCTGCTGGACACCCCGGGCATCCTCTGGCCCAAGTTTGAGGATCAGACCGTGGGGCTGCACCTGGCCTTCACCGGGGCGGTGAAGGATACCATTATGGACTTGGAGACGCTGGGCTGTCAGCTCATCCGCCTGCTGGCCAGCCGTTACCCGGAGGCCGTTCAGGCCAGATATAAAATCGACACGCCGGAGGACGCCCAGGGCTGGGAACTGCTGGAGGCCGCAGCCAGGAAGCGGGGCTTCCTGGTGTCCGGCGGCGAGGTGGATTTGGAGCGGATGGCAAGGGTTCTGCTGGAGGAGTACCGCTCCGGCAGGCTGGGGCGGTTCACACTGGAGGAACCGCCAGCCGGGAAAAAGGAACTCACATCGACTGAAAAGATGCAATCTATCTTGGATTGAAAGGGATAACGTAGCCTTACCGTCAGATGTCCACGACCAAAGGATAACAAAATTGACGCCCCGTTCCGCCCGCCTTTGGCAGGGCGGAACGGGCGGCAATCCCCGCCAGCCGCCATCGGCGGCAGTCTCACCAGTTAGAAGTTACTTCGTCTGTTGCCTGATAGACCACTTGACGGCTGGACAGCGCGAAGCCCCAGCGGGACAAAGGGGAGGTTCTTAGGAGGGGACGCACAGCGGCCCCTCCTAAGCCGCCCTCTTTCCCCCATTTCTCGGCGGCGCGAGAAATGGGGCCCCCGGAGGGAAAGAACCTATTTCTTTTATCAATCCTTGTCTAAGGAAATCCTCCTTGCCCTGACAATCTTACCGAGAAAGGAGCCACCCGGATGAACCCCCAACCCACCCAGCCCATCGACCTGTGGGCCTACGAACACCAATACTACGCCGCAGGCCGCCGCCTCATCTGCGGCGCGGACGAGGCGGGGGCAGGCCCCCTGGCCGGGGCGGTCTATGCGGCGGCGGTGATTTTGCCGAAAGACCTGACGCTGCCCTACCTGAATGACTCCAAAAAGGTGACGCCAAAGCGCCGGGAGGTGCTGTTCGGCCAAATCAAGGAGCAGGCCGTGGCCTGGGCGGTGGCCTGGGCCACGGAGCAGGAGATCGACGAGATCAACATCCTGAACGCCCGGATGCTGGCCATGGACAGGGCCATCCGCCAGATGGACCCCGCCCCGGACTTCGCCCTCATCGACGGCAACCGCAGCGTTGGTATCTCCATCGACAACGCCACCATCGTGAAGGGGGACAGCCACTCCGCCTCCATCGCGGCGGCCTCCATTCTGGCCAAGGTGTCCAGAGATCACTATATGGAGGAGATGGCCCGGCTTTACCCGGAGTATCAGTTTGAAAAGCACAAGGGCTACCCCACGAAGCTGCACTATGAGCTGCTGCGGAAATACGGCCCCTGCCCCATCCACCGCAGAACCTTCCTGAAAAAACTATGACGAGGGAGCGATCTTTGGGCGACCTGGGGGAAGGGCTCACCGTCCGGTACCTGGAACGGCAGGGCTATGAGATTCTGGCGCGGAACTGGCGCTGCCGGTACGGCGAGCTGGACATTGTGGCGGCGAAGGGTACCTATCTGGCCTTTGTGGAGGTCAAGACCCGGAGGGACAGCCGCTATGCCCCGGCCCGGGATGCGGTGGACAGGCGCAAGCAGGGGAAGCTGCTGCTGTCCGCCCAGGCGTGGCTGGCGGAGCACCCGGAGGAGGGACGCCAGCCACGGTTTGACGTGGCGGAGGTATATACTGAGGAAGGGGGCGGCAGGCCCATCCTCAACTATCTGGAAAATGCGTTTGGAGGCTAAGCAAGATGCAAAAAAAAGATACCGCTGTTCGACGGCCACTGTGACACCCTTTCGAGGCTGAACTATGTCCCCCAGGAGCATATCGCGGGCAACTCCGGCCACTGGGATTTGAACAGGCTGCAGCGCTTCGGCCCTCAGGGTCAGGTGATGAGCCTGTTCTGGGACTCCGCAAAGCCCTTCACAAAGCATATGGTGAAGCAGGAGCTGCGCACCTTCAAGCGGGAGGTGTCCGTTTACCGGGACCGGGTGGCCTTCTGCACCAACATGGAGGAGGCCAGGGCGGCCTGGAAGGAGAACAAGGTGGCCCTGTTCCTCTCCATTGAAGGGGCAGAGCTCTGGGGCTGCACCATTCCGGAGCTGGAGAAGGCCTATGCCGCCGGCGTCCGCATCATCAACCTGACCTGGAACCACGCCAACGCCCTGTCCGGCAGCAACGTGGAGGAGCCGGAGCGGGGCCTCAGCGACCAGGGCCGGGCCTATGTGCAGCGGATGCAGCAGCTCCACATGCTGGTGGACGTGTCCCACCTGTCCGACCGGGGGTTCTGGGACGTGATGGAGATCACGAAAATGCCCGTCATCGCCAGCCATTCCAACAGCCGGGCGGTGCAAAATCATCCCCGCAACTTGACGGATGAAATGTTTACTGCTATTATGAAGTGGCATGGTGTGGCAGGTCTCAATGTCTACACCGACTTTCTGGGTCAGGGCAGGGTCACGGAGGACGACCTGCTCCGCCACCTGGAGCATTTCCTGGCCCTGGGGGGCAGCCGGGCGGTGGCCCTGGGAGGCGACTGGGACGGCTGCCGCAGCCTGCCGGAGGGATACACCGGCATCTGGAGCTGGGCCAACCTGTATGAGCGGCTGCTGCGGGAGAACTACAGCGAGGAACTGGTGAACGACCTGTTCTTCCACAACTTCACCCGTGTGATGAACAAGCTGTGAGCCATCGGCTCGCATGGAAAGGAACAAGGACAATGTATTACGTCAGCACGAGAAATAAGGCGCTGCGCTACACGGCGGCGCAGGCCATCGCCCAGGGCCTCAGCCGGGAGGGCGGGCTGTTCGTCCCGGAGACGATCCCCGCCCTGCCGGAGGGCAAGCTGGAGGAACTGAAAGGAATGAGCTACCAGCAGCGGGCCGTCTACATCATGGGCCTGTATCTGGACGGCTTCACCCAGGAGGAGCTGGAGGCCCGGGCGGCCCTGGCCTATGCCGTGCCGGAAAAGTTTGACCATCCCGACGTGGCCCCACTGCGGAAGGTGGACGGGGACACCTACTGCCTGGAGCTGTGGCACGGCCCCACCTGCGCCTTCAAGGATATGGCGCTGCAAATGCTGCCCCACGAGCTGAGCCTGTCCCTGAAAAAGAACGAGGAGCACCGCACCGCCTGCATCCTGGTGGCCACCTCCGGCGACACCGGCAAGGCCGCGCTGGAGGGTTTTAAGGATGTGGACCAGACCAAAATTCTGGTGTTCTATCCCAAGGACGGCGTCTCCGACATCCAGAAGCTGCAAATGGCCACCCAGGAGGGGGACAACGTGGGGGTGTCCGCCGTGGTGGGCAACTTTGACGACGCCCAGACCGGGGTGAAAACCCTGTTCTCCGACGAGGCGCTGCGGGAGGAGCTGTCCCGTCGGGGCTACTTCCTGTCCTCCGCCAACTCCATCAACTGGGGGCGGGTGCTGCCCCAGATCGTCTACTATATCTCCGCCTACTGCGACCTGCTGAAACAGGGGGCCATTTCCTGCGGGGACGAAATCAACATCTGTGTCCCCACCGGCAACTTCGGCAACATCCTGGCGGCCTATTACGCCAAGCGGATGGGCCTGCCGGTGAAGAAGCTGATCTGCGCCTCCAACTCCAACAACGTGCTGACCGACTTCATCCGCACCGGCGTCTATGACCGGAACCGGCCCTTCTACACCACCGTCTCCCCGTCCATGGACATTCTGATCTCCTCCAACCTGGAGCGGCTGCTCTATCTGCTCTCCGGTGAGGACGACGTTCTGACGGCGGAGTATATGGCCCGGCTCTCCGCCACCGGGCGGTATGAGGTGTCCCCCGCGATTCGGGCGCAGATTCAGAACCTGTTCGCTGCGGGCTTCTCCACGGAGGCCCAGACCGAGGCCATGATCGGCGCCATGAAGCGGGAGCAGGATTACCTCATCGACACCCATACGGCGGTGGCCTTCGAGGTGCTGCGCCAGTACCGGGAGGAGACCGGGGATAACACCGTCACGGTGGTGGCCTCCACCGCCAGCCCCTTCAAGTTCTGCGACGCCGTGCTGGACGCCCTGGGCGTGACGGAGAAGCGGACCGGCACCGATCTTCTGGACCAGCTGGCCCAGGTCAGCGGCGTGGCCGCCCCGGCCCCGCTTGCCACGTTGAAGGACAAGCAGGTGCGCTTTGACGGCTGGACGGAGAAGGAAGCCATGGAGCAGGTCGTCACCGACTTCCTGCGGTAAAGCGGGGGACACCATGGCACTTTATGCAATAGGCGACCCCCATCTTTCCCTGTCCAGCCCCAAGTCCATGGAGGTCTTTGGCGGCAACTGGGTGGGCTATGTGGAGAAGCTGACGGCAGGCTTCTCGGTGGTGCAGCCGGAGGACACGGTGGTGCTGGCCGGGGACCTGAGCTGGGGGATGAGCCTCCAGGAGGCGGAGGCCGACTTCGCCTTTCTGAACGCCCTCCCCGGCACCAAGGTGCTGTTGAAAGGGAACCACGACCTCTGGTGGGAGACGGCCGGCAAGATGACGAAGTTCTTCACGGAGCACCACTTTGACACCTTCCACATCCTCCACAACAACTGCTTCCTCTACGGGGACTATGCCCTCTGCGGCACCCGGGGCTGGTTTGTGGATGAGGAGAAGGGGGGCCACAATGAGAAGATGCTCCACCGGGAGGTGTGCCGCCTGGAGGCGTCGCTGAAGGCGGCGGGGGAGCGGGAGAAACTGGTGTTCCTCCACTATCCCCCCATCTGCCACGGGTACCGGTGTCAGGAGCTGCTGGCCCTGTTGAAGGAGTACGGCGTGAAGCGGTGCTTTTACGGCCACCTCCACAGCCAGAGCTGCCGCCTGGCGGTGCAGGGGGAGCGGGACGGAACGGAATTTTCCCTGATTTCGGCGGACTATCTGAATTTTGTCCCGAAAAAAATCTTGAATTAGTGGAAAAATTTAAAAAAAACAGTGGCAATCTCTGTTTACATCTGTTAAAATAGCTAGATGTAGAATTGTAACATTGCAGAATCGGCGCTTTTGACCGGGAATCTGCGGAATAGTTGCCCTCAGGGCAAGCAGGAGGAAACAAACATGAGCTTAAAGAATGTCGAAACCAGGGAAAACAGCAGTGCTGTCCTGACCATTGAGGTGGACGCCGCCGCGTTCAACGCCGCCGTGGAGAAGGTCTATCGCAAGATGCGGGGCAGCATTTCGATTCCCGGCTTCCGCAAGGGCAAGGCCCCCCGCAAGATCATTGAGAAGATGTACGGCACCGGCGTGTTCTATGAGGACGCCATCAATGACCTGTACCCCAACGCCCTGGATGAGGCCGTGAAGGAGTCCGGCCTGGACGTGGTGGGCTATCCCAAGCTGAACATTGAGACGGTCAGCGCCGCCGAGGGCCTGGTGTTCACCGCCGAGGTGGGCGTCCGCCCTGTGGTGACCCTGGGCGAGTATAAGGGCATCGCCGCCCCCAAGAGCGCCGTGGAGGTCACCGATGCCGATGTGGACAGCGAGATGCAGCCCCTGATCAGCCGCGCCACCAACACGGTGGATGTGGACCGCCCCGCCCAGGTGGGCGACACCGCCAACATTGACTTTGAGGGCTTCAAGGACGGCGTGGCCTTTGAGGGCGGCAAGGGCGACAATTACGATTTGAAGCTGGGCTCCGGCACCTTCATTCCCGGCTTTGAGGAGCAGGTCGTGGGGATGTCCGCCGGTGAGGAGAAGGACGTCAACGTGACCTTCCCCGAGAACTACGGCGCAGAGGAGCTGGCCGGCGCCGCTGTGGTGTTCAAGGTCAAGTGCAACACCGTGCAGGAGGAGCAGGTGCCCGTCATCGATGACGAGTTTGCCAAGGACGTCTCCGAGTTTGACACTCTGGAGGAGCTGAAGGCCGACCTCCGCAAGCAGGTGGAGGAGCGCAAGACCAAGAACGCCGAGGACGCCTTCAAGGCGGCGGTCATGACCAGGGTCATTGAGAACGCTCAGGTCGTGGCGCCCGACGCCATGGTGGAGTATGAGCTGGATAAGCAGATGGACAACTACGCCAACCAGCTGCAGGGCTCCGGTATGAGCCTGGAGCAGTACCTCCAGATGATGGGCATGAGCATGGAGCTGTTCCGTGAGCAGAACAAGCCCGGCGTGCTCCAGAGCATCAAGTCCGACCTGGTGCTGGAGGCCGTGGTGAAGGCCGAGGGCCTGGAGGCCTCCGAGGAGGAGGTTTCCGCCGAGGTGGACCGCCTGGCCCAGCAGTACGGCATGGAGGCGGATAAAATCAGGGAGGTCATCCCCGCCGAGAACCTGGCCAACGCCGTCAAGCTGGACAAGGCGTCCAAGCTGATCTATGACAGCGCCGTGGCGGAGGCCCCCGCCGCTGAGGAAGCTCCCGCCGCTGAGGAGGCCCCTGCTGCGGAAGAGGCTCCCGTAGAGGAAGCCGCCGAGTAATGCGACCGGCTTCGCCGTATATTTTCCCTCGCATGGGATATAATGGCTCTGTGGCAGTCTACAGACCCGTATCCCGACTTACAAAGGAGTAGTATCATGAGTTTAGTTCCTTATGTAGTAGAACAGACCAACCGCGGCGAACGCAGCTACGACATTTTCTCCCGCCTGCTGAATGACCGTATCATCTTCCTGGGGGAGGAAGTGAATGACACCACCGCCTCTCTGGTGGTGGCCCAGCTGCTCTATCTGGAGGCCCAGGACCCGGATAAGGACATTCAGCTGTATATCAACTCCCCCGGCGGCTCCGTCACGGCGGGTATGGCTATCTATGACACGATGCAATACATCAAGGCGGATGTCAGCACGATTTGCATCGGTATGGCGGCCAGCATGGGCGCGTTCCTGCTGTCCGCCGGGACGAAGGGCAAGCGGTACGCCCTGCCCAACGCGGAGGTCATGATTCATCAGCCCTCTGCCGGCACCCAGGGCAAGGTCACGGACATGGAAATCGACGTGGCCCACGTCCTGCGCATCAAGCAGCATATGAACGAGATTTTGGCGGCCAACACCGGCAAAACCCCGGAGGAGGTCAAGGCGGACACCGAGCGGGACCATTGGCTCACCGCTCAGGAGGCCAAAGAGTACGGCCTGATCGATGAAGTGATCTCCCACCGCTGACCCGGACAGGGGCAGGAGATGTTCCTGCCCCTCCCTGAGCATGAAAAGGAACACATTTTATGGCTAAAAATGACGAAAAGCGCACAATTCGATGCAACTTCTGCGGAAAGAGCCAGGACCAGGTCCGGCGTATCATCGCCGGCCCCGGGGTGTTCATCTGCAATGAGTGTGTCGAGCTGTGCAACAGCATCCTGGACGACACCGACACCCGGCAGGGCAACTCCAGCGGGCTGGAAATGTCCGGCAAGCTGCCCACCCCCAAGGAGATTCATGATGTGCTGGACCAGTATATCATCGGCCAGGAAGAGGCCAAGGTGACGCTGTCTGTGGCGGTTTACAACCACTATAAGCGCATCTACTTTGGCGGCGGGGACGATGTGGAGCTGCAAAAGAGCAATATTCTGCTTCTGGGCCCCACCGGCTGCGGCAAGACCCTGCTGGCCCAGTCCCTGGCCAGAATTCTGGATGTGCCCTTCGCCATCGCCGACGCCACCACCCTGACCGAGGCCGGTTATGTGGGCGACGATGTGGAGAACATCCTCCTCCGGCTGGTGCAGGCGGCGGATTACGATGTGGAACGGGCCCAGTACGGCATCATCTATGTGGATGAGATCGACAAAATCGCCCGGAAGAGCGAGAACACCTCCATCACCCGTGACGTGTCCGGCGAGGGGGTGCAGCAGGCCCTGCTGAAGATTCTGGAGGGCACCGTGGCCAACGTGCCGCCCCAGGGGGGCAGGAAGCACCCCCAGCAGGAGTTCATCCAGGTGGACACCACCAACATCCTCTTCATCTGCGGCGGCGCCTTTGACGGCATCGAGAAAATCATCGAGAACCGCACCGACCGGAAGAACATCGGCTTCGGCGGCACCGTCCTGACCCGGAAGGAGCGGGAAAGCTCCTCCCTCCTGAAGGAGATCCAGCCCCACGACCTGATGAAGTTCGGCATCATTCCGGAGCTGATTGGCCGTCTGCCGGTGATCACCACCCTCCAGCAGCTGAACCGGGAGCAGCTGGTGCAGATCCTGACGGAGCCGAAGAACGCCCTGGTGAAGCAGTACCAGAAGATGATGGAGTACGACAATGTGAAGCTGGAGTTCCAGCCCCAGGCGCTGGAGGCCATTGCGGACATCGCCCTGGAGCGGGGCATCGGCGCCCGTGGCCTCCGGGCCGTGGTGGAGGACGCCATGAACAAGCTGATGTACGAGGTGCCCTCCGACCCCACCATCTCGAAGATCACCATTACACCGGAAGCGGTGCGGCACACGGGTGAGCCGCTGGTGGAGCGGGACGAAAACCGCAAATCCCGTCCCCGGCTGGGCGCGGTGCAGCCTGAGCGCACCGCCCGCCGCCGCGGAACCACCGCCTGATGGCTGTCCCAACGTATGACAGGATTCCAAAATTGCCGCAAGCAGCTGCAATCGCTGCCTTGCGGCCTTTTTGACACAAAGGAGACCCTTGCCCTATGAGTATGAGTGAACGGAACACGATTTTGGAGGAGACACTTCCCGAGGAGAAAGAGACGAAGCGTATGCCCGTCATTGCGCTGCGCGGGCTGACCATGTTCCCCAGTATGCTGCTCCACTTCGATGTGGGGCGGCGGGCGTCTGTCAAGGCGCTGGACCGGGTGAACGAGGACGGGGGCACCGTCTTTCTGGTGGCCCAGCGGGACCTGCGGGTGGAGGACCCCGGCCAGGCAGACCTCTACGAAGTCGGCACCGTCTGCGCGGTGCGCCAGGTGCTGCGCCTGCCGGGGGACAACGTCCGGGTCATGGTAGAGGGGCTGTCCAGAGGCCGCCTGCTGAACATGGAGCAGGAGAAGCCCTGTCTGGTGGCCAGCATCGAAGTGCTGCCGGAGCAGGCCGTCCCGGCCCGGTCGCTGAAAACGGAGCTGTACCTGCGCAAGGGCTGCGAAGCCTTTGAGGCGTACTGCGAGCTGAACCCCAAGCAGACGCCGGACACCTTCATCAATGTGCTGTCCACCCGGAACCCGGGGTATATGGCGGACTATATCGCCCAGAATATCAGCCTCCGGGTGGAGGACAAACAGCAGGTGCTGGAGGAGGAACAGCCCATCGAACGGCTGGGCCTGATGATCCAGATCCTGAACCGGGAAAACGACATCCTGCGTCTGGAGCAGGAGCTGGAAGGCAAAGTGCAGGAGCACATGAACCAAGCCCAGAAGGACTACTTCCTGCGGGAGCAGATGAAGGTCATTCAGGCCGAGCTGGGGGAGGACCCGGAGGAGGACGACGAGCTGCGGGAGTATCAGGAGAAGATCGCTTCCGCCAAGCTCCCCGACGAGGTGCGGGAGAAGCTGGAGAAGGAGCTGCGGAAGCTGGCGAAGCAGCCCTTCGGCTCAGCGGAGGCCTCCGTGATTCGAAACTATCTGGACGTCTGCCTGGAACTGCCCTGGCAGGTGAAAACCAAAGAGCGGGTCAACATCGAAGCGGCCCGCAAGACCCTGGACGCCGACCACTACGGCATGGAGAAGGTCAAGGAGCGTATCCTGGAGTTTCTGGCGGTGCGGAAGCTGGCGCCGGAGCTGAAAGGGCAGATCATCTGCCTGGTGGGCCCTCCCGGCGTGGGCAAGACCTCCATCGCCTCCTCTGTGGCGAAGGCCCTGAACCGGAAGATGGCCCGGGTGTCTCTGGGCGGCGTCCACGATGAGGCGGAGATTCGGGGCCACAGAAAGACCTATATCGGGGCCATGCCCGGCCGCATCATCTCCGCCATCCAGAAGGCCGGGTCCTCAAACCCCCTGATTCTGCTGGACGAGATCGACAAAGTGGGCAGCGACTACCGGGGCGACCCCTCCTCCGCCCTGCTGGAGGTGCTGGACGGGGAGCAGAACGCCACCTTCCGGGACAATTTCCTGGAGCTGCCCTTTGACCTCAGCGACGTTCTGTTCATCACCACCGCCAACGACCTCAGCACCGTCCCCCCCGCCCTGCGGGACCGGATGGAGGTCATTGAGCTGTCCAGCTACACCGATGAGGAGAAGCTGCAAATCGCCCGCCGCCACCTGCTGCCCAAAGAGATGAAGCGTCACGGCCTGGACGGCCGCCGCTTCCGGGTGACAGATGACGCGATTCGGGAGATCATCACCGGCTACACCCGGGAGTCCGGCGTCCGCCTGCTGGAGCGGCAGCTGGCGTCCCTGTGCCGGAAGGGGGCCATGGAGCTGGTCTCCGGCACCGGCAAGCGGGTCACCGTCACCGGCGACAATCTGGAGCAGTACCTGGGCGTCCGCCGCTACACCCCGGAGAAGCTGGCCAAGGCGCCGGAGGTAGGCGTGGTCAACGGCCTGGCCTGGACCAGCGTGGGCGGCGAAATGCTCCAGGTGGAGGTCAACGTGGTGCCCGGCTGCGGCAAGGTGGAGCCCACCGGCAACCTGGGCGAGGTGATGAAGGAGTCCTGCCACTCCGCCATCTCCTATATCCGCGCCCACGCGTCGGAGCTGGGCATCGAGGCGGACTTCTACCAGAAGTGGGACATTCACATCCACTTCCCGGAGGGAGCCGTGCCCAAGGACGGGCCCTCCGCCGGCGTGACCATCACCACCGCCATCGTCTCCGCCCTGACCGGCGCGCCGGTGCGGCCGGACGTGGCCATGACCGGCGAGGTGACCCTGCGGGGCCGGGTGCTGCCCATCGGCGGCCTCCGGGAAAAGACCATGGCCGCCTTCCGCAACGGCATGAAAACCGTCATCATCCCCGCCGACAACGAGAAGAGCCTGGAGGAGATCGATCAGACCGTCCGCAAGGCCCTGCAATTCTGCACGGCGGAGCGGATGGACACGGTGCTGAGCGCCGCCCTGCTGCCTGTGCCGGTGCAGAAGGAGAAGGCCCTGACCGTCCCCCAGCCCATCCCCCTGCCGGAGCAGCCCAGAGGGGGCGACAAGCTGGGAATCCAACAGTGAGGTGACCTATGAATTTGCACAATGCGGCCTATGTCCGCTCGGCGGGCACCCCCAGGGACTTCCTCCATGACCACAAGCCCCAGTTCGTCATGGCGGGCCGGTCCAACGTGGGCAAGTCCTCCGTCATCAACCGGATGCTGGACCGAAAGAACCTGGCCCGGGTGGGCAACTCCCCCGGCAAGACCCGTCAGGTGAACTACTTTCTGATTGACGACAGCTTCTACCTGGTGGACCTGCCGGGCTACGGCTACGCCAAAGTCAACCGTGAGGAGAAGCAGCGCTGGGCCCAGCTGATGGAGGCGTATTTTGCCGACGGACAGATCACCCTGGGCCTGCTGATCGTGGACGCCCGGCACAAGCCCTCCAAGGACGATGTGGTGATGGCCAACTGGTTCAGGGAGACGGGCTGCCCCTTCGCGGTGGTGGCCAACAAGCTGGACAAGCTGAAAAAAAGCGAGATTCAGCCCAACCTGGCCCTGATCCGGGAGACTCTGGAGCTGGGGGAGGACATCCCCCTGATTCCCTTCTCCGCCGAGAAGGGGGACGGAAAGCAGGAGCTGGTCAGCCTTGTGCTGAACACCCTGGCGAAAAAGTGAGATAAAACAGACGCAGCCCCACGGATTTCATCCGTGGGGCTGCGATTTTGACGGGAAAGGAACTCCCCCTACTCCTTCGCCGCCCTCCGCAGGGCGCAGCTGCCCAGCAGCATCAGCACCGGGAAGCACACGGCGGCCAGAATCCCCGCATGGAGGTCTCCCCCCGCCAGGGAGGACAGCATCCCCACAAAGGTGGGGCCTGCGGAGCAGCCGATGTCGCCCCCCAGGGCCATCAGGGCGAAGAGCAGCGTTCCCCCTTTTGGCAGCAGCCGGGCGGTCATGCTGAAGGTGCCCGGCCAGAGGATGCCCACAGAGAAGCCGCAGACGCCGCACCCCAGCAGGCTCAGCATGGGCCAGGGGGACAGGGAAATCACCAGATAGCTGACCACACACAGCCCGGCGCTGAGCTTCATGGTCCGAATCAGGTCGATATGGGCGCCGTACTTCCCGTAGAGGGCACGGGAGGTGCCCATCAGAATGGCAAAGAGCATGGGGCCGCACAGGTCGCCCAGGGTCTTGGATACCTGCAGGCCGGACTCGGCAAAGGTGGAGGTCCACTGGCTCACCGCCTGCTCGCTGGCGCCGGCGCAGATCATCAGAAGCATCGCCAGCCAGAAGGAGCGCCTGCCCAGCAGCTCCCTCATGGAGAGGCCCTTCTCCTCATCCTCCAGCAGGGAGTAGATGGGCACCCTGGTGAATATCACGCAGTTCGCAATGGGAACAATTGCCCACAGCAGCGCCATGATTTTCCAACGCTCTGTGCCGAAGGCCGCGAAGAAGATGGTGGACAGCAGCACCACCCCTACATGGCCCCAGCAGTAGAAGGAGTGCAGGAGGCTCATGGCGCTCTCCTTGTTGTCGGTGGGGCAGGCCTCCACGATGGGGCTGACCAGCACCTCCAGCAGACCGCCGCCCACCGCATAGATCAGTACGGAGATCACCAGCCCCACAAAGGGGCTGGGCAGCAGGTCGGGCAGGACGGCCAGACAGATCAGCCCCGCCGCCGCCATGACATGGGCCGCCACGACGGCCGCCCGGTAGCCCACCCGGTCGATGAATTTGGGGCTGAGGAGATCCACCACCAGCTGCACCGTGAAGTTAAAGGTGATCAGCAGGGTGATGCTGGACAGGGGGATGCCGTAGGAGGATTGAAAGGTCAGGAACAGCAGGGGGACAAAGTTGTTCACAATGGCCTGGACGATGTAGCCCACGAAGCAGGCTTTGATGGTGTGGTCATAGGAGAGCGGTTTGGTTTGGCTGGGCGTCATGCCGGGCACCTCCGGTTTTAGTTTGTCAACAGCCATTATAGCGCCGGAAGGGGCGGCGTTCAAGCCTTTTTTCTTTGCGCCGGGGAATCTGTTTGCGGCGCGCCTTGCATTTCCCGCCGCAATTTGGTAAACTGAGTCGTGAACATGGGCGCTGCCGGATGACCGCAGCGCCTATGGGAAGAATTTCCTGTGAGGGCAAAAACGCAGCTCCTTCCTCAACCCTCGTCTAAGGAGTGCTGAATGACTTTGCCCCACAGAACGCCAGGAGGACGAACGATGCCCTTTGTCTATGTTTCCATGCCCTTCGAGGGCGGCCGACGGGCGCAGCTGGAGGCTGCGCTGCCCGGCGGCGACTTTTTCTACTGCCCTGCGCCGGAGGTGGACGACGGGGCCCTGGCCAGGGCCGATGTCATCATCGGCAACGTGCCGCCGGCGAAGCTGGCCCTGGCCCAAAAACTGCGCTTCCTCCAGCTGAACAGCGCAGGCTCTGACAACTACGCGGCCCCCGGCGTGCTGCCGGAGGGGGCGGCGCTGTGCAACGCCAGCGGCGCATACGGCCTCGCCATCTCCGAGCATATCCTGGCAGGGGTGCTGACGCTGATGAAAAAGCTCCACCTCTACGCCCGCAACCAGCAGCGCCATGTGTGGCGCAGTGAAGGGCGGGTGCGCTCGATTTTCGGTTCCACCTTCCTGATCGTGGGGGCGGGGGACATCGGCGGCACGCTGGCGGAGAAGGCCAAAGCCCTGGGGGTCTGCACCGTCGGCGTCCGGCGGACGGCGCGGCAAAAGCCGGCGTTTTTGGACGAGGCGTACACCATGGACGCCCTGGACGACCTGCTGCCCCGGGCCGACGTGGCAGTCCTCTCCCTGCCCAAAACGCCGGAGACCACCCACCTGATGAACGCCGCCCGGCTGGGGCGCATGAAGCCTGACGGCATCCTGGTGAACGTGGGCCGGGGGGACTGCGTGGTGACGGAGGACCTGGTGGCCGCTCTGCAGGCAGGGACTGTCGGCGGCGCGGTGCTGGACGTCACCGACCCGGAGCCGCTGCCGGAAGACCATCCCCTGTGGGACTGTGAAAACCTGGTGCTGACGCCCCATGTTTCCGGCTTTTACCACCTGCCCGCAACGCTGTACAACGTCCAGTCCATCGCCATCCGCAACCTGACCGCCTGGGGCCGGGGGGAAGGGCTGGAAAATGTGGTGGACTTCTCCACCGGATATCGAAAGCTGCCGGAATCAGAAGAATCCCCTGCTTGTCAAACCGGCAGGGGCGGAGTATGATGGCCTTGTTGGAAAACTACGTGAAGGAGTCGGTTACACCATGAATTACGCAGAGGAATCCCTGAAAAAGCATTACGAATGGCACGGCAAGCTGGAGACCGTGCCCAAGATGGCGGTAAAGGACAAGGAGGCCCTCTCCCTGGCCTACACCCCCGGCGTGGCCCAGCCCTGCCTGGAGATTCAAAAGGACCCCGCCAAGAGCTATGACCTGACGGGCCGCTGGAACACCGTGGCGGTGGTGACGGACGGCAGCGCCGTGCTGGGCCTGGGCGACATCGGCCCGGAGGCCGGTATGCCGGTGATGGAGGGCAAGTGCGTCCTCTTCAAAGCCTTCGGCGGGGTGGACGCCGTCCCCCTGTGCGTCAAGAGCAAGGATGTGGACACCATCGTGAATACGGTGGCCCTGCTGGAGGGTTCCTTCGGCGGTATTAACCTGGAGGACATCTCCGCCCCCCGGTGCTTTGAGATTGAGCGGAAGCTGAAGGAGCGCTGCTCCATCCCTGTGTTCCACGACGACCAGCACGGCACCGCCGTGGTGGTGCTGGCGGCCCTGACCAACGCCCTGAAGGTGGTGGGCAAGCGGATGGAGGACATTCGGGTGGTTACCTGCGGCGCCGGTGCGGCGGGCATCGCCATCATCAAGCTGCTGATCGCCCGAGAGCTCAGCGATGTCATCATGTGCGACCGGAAGGGCGCGATTTACGAGGGCCGGGATGGCCTGAACGACGCCAAGGCGGAGATTGCCGCCATCACCAACCGCTCCAGGCGCAGCGGCAGCCTGGCCGACGTGCTGGAGGGGGCGGATGTGTTCATCGGCGTGTCCGCGCCGGGGATGGTGACGCCGGAGATGGTGGACCGCATGGCCCCGAACGCCATCCTCTTCCCCATGGCCAACCCCACGCCGGAAATCATGCCCGACCTGGCCAGAGAGGCCGGCGCGGCGGTGGTGGGCACCGGCCGCAGCGACTTCCCCAACCAGATCAACAACGTGCTGGCCTTCCCCGGCATCTTCCGGGGGGCCTTCGATGTCCGGGCCAGCGATATCAACGATACCATGAAAATCGCCGCCGCCAACGCCCTAGCCTCTCTGGTGTCCGAGGAGGAGCTGAGCGCGGAGTACATCCTGCCCTACGCCTTTGACGAGCGGGTGCGGCCCGCCGTGGCCTCCGCCGTGGCGGAAGCCGCCCGGCAGAGCGGCGTGGCCCGGCTGTAAGCAACCAAAAGGGCTGCGTCCCGGGGCGCGGCCTGCGCGGAGAGAGAAAAAGAGGCAAACCCAATGGCGGAACGGATTTTAATTGTAGAGGATGAGGCCCAGCTGGCCCGTATGCTGGAGCTGGAGCTGTGCTATGAGGGCTATGACGTCACTCTGGCTTCAAACGGCCGGGTGGGGCTGGAGGAAGCGCTGACCCGGAGGCATGACCTGCTGCTGCTGGACATCATGCTGCCGGAGATGTCCGGTCTCGAGGTGCTGCGCCGCCTCCGGAGGGACGGGCAGAACGTGCCCGTCATCCTGCTGACCGCCAGGGACAACGTGGCGGACAAGGCGGCCGGGCTGGACGCCGGAGCCAACGATTATATCACCAAGCCCTTCGCCATTGAGGAACTGCTGGCCCGTATCCGCTGCGCCCTGCGGACCCCCTTCCCGCCGGAGCAGAGCGGGGAGCCGTCTGACCTGCTGACCGCCGGCCCGGTCAGCCTCCAAATCTCCTGCCGCCGGGTCACGGTGCACGGCCAGGAGGTGGATTTGACCCGCCGGGAGTTCGATCTGCTCCGCTGCCTGATGGAGCATAAGGGCGCCGTCCTGTCCCGCAGCACCCTGCTGACCACCGTTTGGGGCTATGACTACGCCGGGGAAACCAACACGGTGGATGTCTATGTCCGCTTCCTCCGCAATAAAATCGACCAGGTCTACGGCCTGCACCTCATCGAGACGGTGCGGGGCGTGGGCTACGTCATCCGGGCGTGACCGCCCCTGGGATACGCACACTTTTTGAGAAAGGAAGCCAAATCGTTATGAGTACGACTGATTTGATGAACCTGCTGGTGGGCCTCTGCATCGTCTCTCTGGTGCTGGGCATCGCCAAAAAGATGACCAAGGTGATTATCGTTGCCGTGGTCGTCCTGATCGTCCTGACGATTCTGAACGGCGGGGTGCCCCTTGACCTGCCCTGGTAGTGACGCCATGGAAACGGAAACAGCCAGAGGCTACAGCTGTGAGGAGCTGATCGCCATTTACCAGCGGGCGGGCAGCGTGGAGCTGCCTGCCCTGGAGGCCGCAGCGGCGGAGCTGTACCCCGGACGGATGGACGGGGACGCCCCGGCCAACATCCAGGTGGAAACCGGCAATCATGGCCGCTGGTTCCGCCGGGAGGCCGGCAAAGGCAAGGAGCCTGCCTATGAAGCGCCCAAATACACCATCAAGAGCCGCCTGAACTGGGTGGGTGTGATGGAGGACGGAAGCGCGCTGGCCTATTGAGTCCATACGAAGCCCCCGCCGGGTGACCGGCAGGGAACTGCAATCAAATGACAAGGAGCACCCCATGTCAACATCCATTCTTTTTCTAGGCACCGGCGACGCCATGCCCATGCTGCGCTACAACACCTGCTGGCTGCTGGAGCAGCCTGAGGCGTCCCTTCTGGTGGACGGCGGCGGCGGTCTGGAGACGGTGAAGCGCCTGCACAGACTGAACTACGACCTGAACCGCATCCGCGCCATCTTCCTGACCCACGGCCACACCGACCATCTGCTGGGGGCCATCTGGGTGCTGCGGTCCATCGGCCAGCAGATGCGGCGGGGCGGCTATGAAGGAGAACTTCGGGTGCTGGCCCACAGGGAGCTGTGCGAGCTGGTGGACACCATCTGCCGCACCTCCCTCAACGGGCCGGTTTACGACCTGTTCGGCAGCCGCATCCTCCTGTGTCCCGTGGAGGACGGGGAGACGATGGCAGCGGCGGGGCTGACCCTGACCGCCTTTGACATCCACTCCATCAAGCTCCGGCAGTTCGGATTCCGCGCCCTGCTGCCGGACGGCACAAGCGTGGTCACATTGGGGGATGAACCCTTTCAGGAGGACTGCCGCCCCTATGTGGAGGGGGCGGACTGGCTGCTCAGCGAAGCCTTCTGCCTCTACGAGGACCGGGAGCGGTACCACCCCTACCGCATCAGCCACGCCACCGCCCTGGACGCCGGCCGCAACGCGGCCTCGCTGAACGCGAAGAATCTGGTGCTCTACCACACCCGTGACTATGGGGCGGACCGCCGGGAACGGTTCACCGCCGAGGCGCAAAGCGTATTCAGCGGGAACGTCTGGGTGCCGGAGGATTTGGAACGGATCACCCTCTGACGGCTTCCCTGTCAGAATCAGAACGCAGGCCCCCTGAGCGGGGCCTGTTTTTTTCGGGAATCCCGCAAATTTTCCCGCAATCCCTGTGACTTTTCCGGCGTTTCTCCGTCTAACTTACAGGAAACCGACAGAAGGGAGGGAACCTCATGGACGCCTTTGAAACACTCTACCGCAAAAGCTCCGGCAAGGTCTACCGCTACCTGCTCTCCCTGACGGGCAGCCAGGAGCGGGCGGAGGAGCTCACCGCCGAGACCTTCTACCGGGCCTATCTCCACATCGACCGGTTCCAGGGCCGCAGCTCGGTGGACACCTGGCTCTTCTCCATCGCGAAAAACGTGTGGCGGACGGAGCAGCGGCGGGCCGGGCGGCTTGCCGACCTGCCGGAGGACCGCCCGGAGGAGGGCGACCCCTTCTGGACGAAGCTGGAGGACCACGACAGCGCCATGGAGATTCATCTGGCCCTCCACCGTCTGCCGGAGCCCTTCCGGGAGGTGTTCACCCTGCGGGTGTTCGGGGAGCTGAAATTCGCCGACATCGGGGCGATTTTCGGCAAGTCGGAGTCCTGGGCGAAAATGACCTTCTATCGGGGCAAGGACAAGCTGCTGACCCTGTTAAACGAGGAGGAATCATCATGAAGTTAAGCTGTGACCTGATTCGGGACCTGCTGCCCGCCTATGTGGAGGGGGACTGCTCCCAGGACACGAAGGCCGCCGTGGAGGAGCATCTGGCCCAGTGCGCCGACTGCCGCGCCTGCTGTCAGCGGATGGGCCACCCCATTGTGGAGCCCCCCGCCGATGACGGGGAGGCCGCCGCCCTCCGCACCTACGCGGTCAAGGTGCGCCGCCACAAGGTCCGGCGGGTGGTGGCGACGGTGGCCGCTGTCCTGGTGCTGGCCGTCCTGGGGACGGTGCTGGCGCTGACGCTGCACACCATGGTCTACCAGCGCCGCCCGCTGGTGTACGAGCAGGAGGAGGGCATCTGGAATCTGACGGAGGCGGAGCTGACCACCACCGCCGGGGAGGTGGGGACGTACACCCTCTTTACCAACTACGCCCAGATCGTCGTCACCGTAACCTGTGAGGACGAGGAGGACGGGGTGATTTACCTCTGCACCGACGGCTCCGCCATCCGGGAATACGCCTTTGACGGGGTCAGCACCGCAGAGACCTGCATCGACGGCCTGACCTCTGCCAAATACTACCAGGTGCAGGTGGAGGGGGTTTCGGACGACACTCTGGTGACGGTCAGCGAGGGGCGAAAGACGGACTTCCTGTCCTGCCTGCTGCTGGTGCTGGAGGAGCTGTGGGCCATGCTCACCGGAGGATGACCCGACGCATGGGGGCCTTTCACAAGGCCCCCATCGTCCGCTGTTTCATTTTCGTCAGTTTACCCCTTGCATTTTCGCCGGGCTGTGCTACAATAGAACCGACAACTGAACACGATGTCTTCAGGGCAGGGTGAAATTCCCGATCGGCGGTAAAGTCCGCGCGCGTAACTGCATGAACCGGTGCAACTCCGGTACCGACAGTATAGTCTGGATGAAAGAAGATGTGTTGTTTTTCGAGATCGCGGCAGTGGGCGTGTTTTGTCTCCCGTCCTCCCCCTTGACCCACTCTTTGAAACATAACACCTGAAGCACAGAGCGGCTCAGGTGTTAATTTTTTTAAAGGAGTGCGTCTCTTATGAAAGGAACCACACGCAACATCACCGTCGCCGCCATGCTCTCCGCCGCGGCCTTCATCCTCATGTTCATCGAATTTCCCATCCCCATCATGCCCAGCTTCGTCAAGCTGGACATCAGCGACCTGCCCGCCCTGCTGGGCACCTTCGCCCTGGGCCCGGTCTACGGCGTGGTCATTGAACTGCTGAAAAACCTGCTCCATATCCTCATCAAGGGCACCAGCAGCGCCGGCGTGGGGGAGCTGTGCAACTTCCTGTTCGGTGCGGTGTTCGCCCTGGTGGCCGGGCTGATCTACCACTACAAAAAGACCCGCATGGGGGCCATCCTGGGCTCCGTCCTGGGGGCGCTGGCCATGGCCCTCATCAGCATCCCCCTGAACTACTTCGTGGTCTACCCTGCCTATGTGGTGTTCTACAGCCTGCCTCTGGACGCCATCATCGGGATGTATCAGGCCATCCTCCCCTCGGTGGGCAGCCTGCTGGAGTGCCTGGTCATCTTCAACTTCCCCTTCACCCTCTGCAAGGGCCTGCTGGACGCGCTGCTGTGCTTCCTGATCTATAAGCCCCTGTCCCCCCTGCTTCACGGCAGAAAGTAAATACCCCGCGGCAGGCCAGCGCCTGCCGCGTTTGTCTGTCATAGGGGCGGATGCTCCATTGTTCAATCGAACATCTGTTTGACTTCTACCCTGCCCAATGCTATAATGAAACAATCCCATTGAGAACAGAAGGTGGGCCGCTGTGGACAGAGTGATTTTACACTGCGATATGAATTCCTTTTTCGCCTCGGTGGAGCTGCTGGAGCGGCCGGAGCTGCGGGATAAGCCTGTGGCCGTCTGCGGCGACCCGGGCGCCCGCCACGGCATCATCCTGGCGAAAAACGAAGCCGCCAAGCGGTACCGCATCCAGACCGCCGAAACCATCTGGCAGGCCCGGAAGAAGTGCCCGGAGCTGGTGCTGCTGCCCGCCCACCACAGCAAGTACCGGGCCGCCTCCCGGTGCATCAACGCCATCTATGACTGCTATACCGACCTGGTGGAGCCCTTTTCCATTGATGAGAGCTGGCTGGACGTCACCGGCAGCCTGCACCTGTTCCACAGAACGCCGGAGGAGCTGGGGGATGAGATCCGCCTCCGGGTGCAGCGGGAGACGGGCCTGACCTGCTCTGTAGGGGTCAGCTTCAACAAGGTGTTCGCCAAGCTGGGCAGCGACTACAAAAAGCCCAACGCCACCACCGTCATCAGCAGAGAGAACTTCCGGCAAATCGTCTGGCCCCTCCCCGTCACCGACCTGCTGTTCGTGGGCAACGCCGCCGCCGCGGTGCTGCACCGGTACGGCATTGAGACCATCGGCCAGCTGGCCGCCGCCGACCCGGAGGCGCTGGTGGCCTGCCTGGGGAAGCTGGGGGGGCAGCTCTCCGCCTACGCCCGTGGGGAGGACACTGGCCCGGTGGTGCCCCTGCGGGACGCCCCGCCCCCCAAGAGCGTGGGCAACGGCCTGACCTTCCCCCGGAACCTGGTGGGGCTGGAGGAGGTGCGCACCGGGCTGGAGCTGCTCAGCGACAGCGTTGCCACCCGGCTGCGGCAGCTGGACAGGAAGTGTACCACCGTCCAGGTCACCATCCGGGACCCCAACTTCAGAACCATTCAGCGGCAGAAACCCCTGAATGCCCCCACCTGCCTCTCCCGGGAGCTGACCGCCGCCGCCCTGGAGCTGGTGCGGCGGAGCTGGAACCTGTCCGCCCCCATCCGTATGCTGACGGTGACGGGGCTGGGGCTGGTAGCCCAGGAGGACGCGGCGGAGCAGCTGGATCTGTTCGCCCCGGACAGCAGCGAAAAGCGGGACAGGCTGGAAAAGCTGGAGCGAACCATGGACAATATCCGCACCCGGTACGGCAAGGACGCCATTCAAATCGGCTCCCTGTCCGCCTCCCACCTGAAAGGGGAGGGCAAACCCGATTGACCACGAAGAAAGAGAGGATCACATGAAACGGAATTTCCTTTGCCTGCTTTTGGCCTTTGCCCTGCTGCTCACCGGCTGCACCGGCAGCGCTGCCCAGAGCGGGGATACTGAGGCAGAATCCTCCTCTGTCGGCGCATCCTCTGCCGCTGAGCCAGAGGCCTCCGTCAGCGCCGACCCGGAGCCGGAGGAGAGCGCCTCCAACCTGACGCCGGAGCAGGAGGAAGGCGCTTCCTCTGACGTAACCCCGGAGGAAACTGCATCGTCCTCTGATACAACGCCGGAGGAGGCCGCCTCGTCCTCCGATACGATGCCGGAGGAATCCTCCGAAACAACACCGGAGGAGGAGCCCCTGGTCTTTACCGAGGTGTCTGAAACGGTGTGGGCCACCGCCGATGTAAACATCCGCACCGGGCCGGGCACCGACACGGAGGTGGTGGCCGTCCTGTCCGCCGGGGACTCCGTCACCCGCACCGGGTATCAGGAGGCGTGGAGCTAGGTAGACTATCAGGGGGCGGTGCGCTATATCAGCAGCCGCTACCTGACCACGGAGGAGCCGGAGGAACCGGAAGAACCGGAGGAATCCACACAGCCCGCAGAGCCTGCGGAAACCGCCGAGCCTGTGGAAACCACCGGCGGCCACATTGTAGCCATAGACCCGGGCCACCAGGCCAAGGGCAACAGTGACCTGGAGCCCATCGGCCCCGGCGCAACGGAGAAAAAGGCCAAGGTGTCCACCGGCACCAGCGGCGTCAGCACCGGGGTGACGGAGTCCAGCCTGACGCTGACCGTGGCCCTCCAGCTGAAGGCCGCCCTGCTGGCGGAGGGGTACCAGGTGGTGATGACCCGTGAGAGCCAGGACGTGAACATCAGCAATGCGGAGCGGGCCCAGATCGCCACCGACGCCGGGGCGGAGATTTTCATCCGCATCCACGCCAACGGCTCGGAGGATTCCTCAGTGAGCGGCATCGAGACCCTGTCCCCCTCCAGCGCCAACCCCTATGTCGGCAACCTGTATGAGGACAGCTACCGCCTGTCCAAGCTGCTGGTGAACGAGCTGTGCGCCGCCACCGGGGCGAAGAATCGGGGGGTCCAGACCTCGGACACCATGAGCGGCATCAACTGGAGCACCATGCCCGTCTCCATCGTGGAGCTGGGCTTTATGACCAACCCCACCGAGGACCAGCTGCTCAACAGCGCCGACTACCAGGCCAAGCTGGTGGCGGGGATGGTCAACGCGGTGAACGCCTACTTCGGGTCGTGAACCGCATCTCAATAGAATGGAGTACCTGATTTGAAGCGACTGTCTGCCTTTTTTCTGGCCTTCCTCCTGCTGGTTTCCGCCGCCGGCTGCTCTGCCGGGGAGACGGAACCGGAGGGGCTGACCGTGACCTGCACCACCTACCCGGTCTACCTGATGGCCCAGGCCGTCACCGATGGGACGGAGGGCATCACCCTGTCCCTGATGATTCAGCAGGAGATCAGCTGTCTCCACAACTATACCCTGACCATCAGCGACATGAAAAAGGTGGAGGGTGCCGACCTGATCGCCGTCAGCGGCGCAGGGCTGGAGGAGTTCCTGTCCGACGCCCTGGAGGGGCGGACGGTGGTGGACTGCTCTGAGGGCATCGACCTGCTGTGGAACGAGGAGGAGGGGGAGGACGACCCCCACTACTGGCTCTCCCCCGCCAACGCCGCCCGGATGGCCCAGACCCTGGCGGACGCCTTCGGAGAGCTGGACCCGGACAACCGGGAACAGTACCAGGCCAACGCAGCGGCTGCGGCGGCAGAGCTGGCCGCCTTTCAGACTGAACTGGCGGACAGCATCCCGGCGGACTGCCCCCGGGAGCTTATCACCTTCCACGACGGCTTTTCCTACTTCGCGGAAGCCTTCGGCTTCACCATTGTGGCCGCCGTGGAGGAGGAAGAGGGGGCGGAGGCCTCCGCCCGGCGCATTTCCGAGCTGGTGGAGCTGATTGACCGGTACCGGCTCGCCGCCGTCTTTGTGGAGGCCAACGGCTCGGACACCACCGCCCACTGCCTTGTTGCGGAGCGGGGCTGCGCCATCGGCGTGCTGAACATGGGCATGAGCGCCGGGGGCACCACGGAAACGGGCCTCGCCGCCTACAAGGACCTGCTGCAAGGCAACATCACCGCGATTCTGGAGGCGTATCTATGAGGAAACCCAAGCACATCTCTGTCCCCCAGGCGGACGCCTGCTCCGGCAGCTGCTGCCTGCGGGTGGACAACCTTTCCGTCACCCTGGACGAGGAGCGGATTCTGGAGGGCGTCAGCTTTCATATGCACTGCGGGGAGCTGATCGCCCTCATCGGCCCCAACGGGGCGGGGAAAAGTTCCCTGTTCAAGTCCATTCTGGGCCAAATGCCCCACTCCGGGGAGATCACCTTCCACACCGCCCAGGGGGCCCGCATGAAACCCCGCATTGGCTACGTCCCCCAAAGCCCCACCTTTGACAAGGGGGACCCGGTCAGCGTGCTGGACCTGTTCATCTGCGCCAGCGCCAAATGGCCGGTGTTCCTGCCGGTGCCCCAGTCCCTGCGGGAGCAGGTGCGCACCTGCCTGGCCCGTGTGAACGGGGAGGCCCTGATAGACAAGCCGGTGGGCAGCCTCTCCGGCGGCGAATTGCAGCGGGTGCTGCTGGCCATGGCCCTGGAGCCCCTGCCCAATATTCTGATTCTGGACGAGCCAATGAGCGGCGTGGACATGGAGGGGGAGCAGCAGCTCTTCCTCCTGCTGGACGACATCCGCACCCGGTACGACCTGTCCATCCTCCTCTCCACCCACGACTTCGGCACCCTGCACCTGATGGACAAGGTGCTGCTGCTGAAAAAGCAGCTGCTGAAGGCGGGGACGCCTCAGGAGGTCATGGCCTCCCCGGAGTTTCAGGCGCTGTTCGGCGTCAGCCTTGGGAACGGAGGTGAGGGAAGATGAACCTCTGGTATACGCTGGTGGATCTGCTGCCCTTTGAGTGGGCGGAGCCGGGCAGCATGTACTTTATGAAAAACGCCCTGCTGGCCATTCTGGTCATCTCCCCTCTGTTCGCGCTGCTCAGCACCATGGTGGTGGAGCATCGGATGGCCTTCTTCTCCGACGCATTGGGCCACTCCGCCTTCACCGGCATCGCCATCGGCGCCCTCTGCGGCCTGGCGGACAGCACCTGGTGTGCGGTGGCATTGTCCGTGGTCTTTGCCCTGCTGTTCACCCTGGTGCGGCAGAAGAGCAAGATGGCCAGCGACACGGTGATCGGCGTATTCTCCTCCACCGCCATCGCCCTGGGCATCTTCATCTCCACCCTGGGGGGGCGGCAGCTTCACCAAGTTCAACAGCCTGCTCATTGGCGACATCCTCTCCGTCTCACCGGGGAAGATCGGCCTGCTGGCCCTGATTCTGGTGCTGGTGGCGGTGCTGTGGGTGTTTCAGCTGAACGGCCTGACCCTCTCCGCCGTCCACCCGGAGCTGGCGGAGAGCCGGGGCATCCGCACCGGGGTGCTGGAGGCCCTCTTCAACTGCGCCGTGGCCGTGGTGGTCACCCTCACCATGACCTGGGTGGGGCTGCTGGTCATCAACTCCCTGCTGGTGCTGCCCGGTGCGGCGGCCCGGAACCTGGCCCGGAATATGCGGCAATACACCCTGCTCTCCCTGCTGGGAGGGCTGGTCTGCGGCATCGGCGGCCTGATGGTCAGCTACTATGTGGGCACCTCCACCGGGGCCAGCATCACGCTGCTGCTGGCGGTGTGGTTCTTCCTGAGCTTCGCCCTGAGACGGGTGAAACGCTGAATACGTGAATACAAAACGCCTTCCGGCGGGAACGAACTTCCCCCGGAAGGCGTTTTTTGCTGTGAAGCGGGCGGCTGTTTTTAAAGCGCGGACAGCGTGCAATCCAAAGGCTGTGGAACCGTCTCGGCGGGAGGGATTCCCCCGGTTTCGACGGAAATCGCGGTATTTTTTCGGCGGGGAAGGGCGGGCCGCCGTGCAGGAGGACTTGCAGGGCGGGGGCGGCGTCCCTGTCTGCCGGACAGGGGGCGCGCTGCACGCTGCTTCAAACTCATTTCATTCCATGTGACGCTAAAAAAGCGGCCATCTCTTCCCCGGACTCCTGCATCCCACGGGCAACCCATTCCTCGATCCAGCCATAGGTGCCGTAGGTAATAAAAGAGGTGATATACGCCCAGGTGTTGTCGTACTCAGATTTGGGGCCGGACTGCTCCAACAGCACGGAAAGAAACAGGTGAAAGAGGTTCCTCTTTTTCAGGAGCAGATAAAAATCCTTGTTGTCGCTCAGGTGCCGGAACAGACTGCCGTAGAGGTTTGCATTTGAACCCTTGCCCTTCTTTTGATACTCTGCATCCCAATCTAAAAAAAGGCGGCGGATGTATTTGAGCAGAATATCCTCCCTGCTCTTATAATTTCGATAAAATGAGTTCCTGCTCACCTGTGCGAGGGCGGTGACCTGGCTGATGGATATTTCCTCAAATTCATGCTGCTCCAGCAGCTTCAGCAGCGCCTCGGTGATTTGTTTTTTTACATAGGTGTTCTTTTCTTCGTTGTTCACGATGGTACAAACCTCCCTGTTTTGTGCCATTTTTGTGCGGGGTCTTGACCTCAACAAAAATAGATGGTACAATCGTTACATCTTGATAATACAACTGTTGCATCGGTTTGTCAAGAGAGAAATTGTAACAAAAAGGAACGGAGGAGAATTTGATGGAGCGGTTTTTCACAAGGAAACGGATCATCATTCTATTGATCGTCATCGTGCTGGGGGTGCTTTTAGGGAGGCTGGCGGTCAGAGCTTTCCTGAACCTGATGGTTGGCGGAACATTGTTTGGAGGTAACTTTCTATGAGCAGAGAGAAGAAAAAACATAACCGGCGGGGACTGTTTATCTTGCTGTGCATTGCGGTATTCCTTGTATCGTTTTTCGGCTCAGTCATCTTCAAGGTGTCCTATACCTCCCCGGCGCAGGCGGCATACACCGTTGACTGGAGTGATGAAGTCGGAACCGTGTACACCGACCTGACTTATGGAGACGAGGAAGCAAACAAATTTGATTTATATGTGCCTGCGGATAATACAAAGGAAACTTATGGACTGGTTGTATACCTTCATGCAGGCGGCTTTACCACCGGCGATAAGTCGGACGATGAAGGAACCCTGCAGTGGCTCTGCTCCAAAGGTTATGTCGCCGCCGGCATCAACTACACCCTGCGGGATGAGGACCACCCGGACGCGAGCGTGTACTCTCAGTCCATGGAGATCAAAAGCAGCATTTCTGCCGTGGTCGAGGCCGCCGCTGAGTTGGGCTACAACCTGGACGCCATGGCTATCGGCGGAGGGAGCGCCGGAGGAACGCTGGCCATGCTCTACGCCTATCGGGATGCGGACGAGTCCCCCATTCCTGTGACCGTGCTCTTTGAGGCCGTCGGCCCATCCAGCTTTTACGCGGAGGACTGGACGTCCTACGGACTGGATCAGGACGCCGAAGCCGCCGCCTATCTGTTCAGCGTGATGGCCGGAACGGAAGTCACTGCAGATATGCTCGGCACAGAGGAATACGAAGAAGCTATACGCCCTATCTCCGGCTATATGTGGGTCACGGAAAATTCCGTGCCGACGGTCTGCGCCTATGGTGCGTATGATAAGGTATGCCCCTTTGAGTCCGCAAAATGGCTGGTGAACGCATTGGAGGAAAACGGCGTGACCCATGAATATATCGAATTTCCCCATTCCGGCCATGCTTTGCAAAACGACAACAAGCTGTATCTGCAATATATGCAGACCATTGAGGAATACCTGGCGGCATATCTGCCGATAGAATAAGGAGAGAGGAAGATGAAAAAAGTGTTGAAGGTAGTCGGCATTATACTCCTGGTGATTGTTGTTTTGATTGCTGTGCTTATTTACTGGATAACGCATATCGACAGTTCGGTGAAGGAGAATTACCGTGACAGCATAGAAACCGGCGGCACCATCGAAGCGGCCTATCTGGAGGACGGCCCCTACGCTACCTCCTATTATGAACAGACCGCCGTGCAGGTCTTTGAGAAGTACGAAATCAGCTATCCGACAGAGTTGGAGACGGAGGACAAAACATATCCTGTCATTGTCGTATGCAATGGGACAGGATGGAAAGGCTCTTTGTCCAAGGCACAGTATCAGTTCTACGCTTCCTACGGCTTTATCGTCATAGCCACGGAGGAGACCTATTCCTGGAATGCCTTCGGCGCTGAAATGTGCATCCGTTATCTGGAGCTTCTGAATGAATACATAGATGACGAAGGAAATCCGAGTATTTTTTATCAGAAGATCGACTTTGACAATGTGGGTATCATCGGTCATTCTCAGGGCGGCGTTGGAGTGATCAACGCCATTACCAATACCGACCACAAGGATATTTACAAGGCTGCCGTGGCGCTGTCGCCCACGAACTATGAGTTGGCAGTCGCGTGTCAATGGCCTTATGATGCCACACAGATTGATATACCGATCCTGTTGATGTCCGGAGCCGGTGGAGGCGATGATTGGGTCGTAACGCTGGAGGGACTGACTGAGATTTACGATATGATACCGGGAGACAAGGTAATGGCAAGAAGGTGTGATACAGCACATGGTCTCACCGGCGTTTCTGAGGACGGCTATGTAATAGCGTGGTTTATGTGGCAGCTCCAGGGTGACGAGGAAGCAGCAAAGGCGTTTGCCGGAGAAGCTGCGGAACTGCTGAATAACGCTCTCTATCAGGACGTGCAAATCGATATAGACTAAAGTGATGCTGTTCCGAATGATGAACGGAGGGATGTGACAATGAAGCGGATGACTTTTAAAATGCAGTTATATATCAGCGCTGCATTGATTCTCATTGGGAATCTGCTGTCCACTTTATTAAAAAGCGGGATATTATGTAATATTGCATGGATACTGAGTGGCCTTTTATACATTCTTCATCCTGTATGTCCATCGGTCTCAGCAAATAACCCCAGAATGGAAAGGGCTGTCAGGATTGCTGGTGTGATTCTGATTTTGATCGGCGTGTTGATTCGATTCCAAGTATAGCGATCAGACATTGAATAATAGTAACGGCAAAAAAGTCCAGGCCCTCACACCGAGGTCCTGGACTTTCCGCCGGTAGCGGCAAACCAATCGAAAAACCCGCGACCTCCCCGGTTTCAGGAAGGGCGCGGGCCTTGCTGTATCATTCGTTTTTGTTCAAATCCTGCTTGATTTGGGTGGTGCTGACCTCCGGCGTCCGGGGGAGGTACACCACCTCTACCCCTTCCTCCTTCAGGAAGTCGAATTTGCCCTGCCAGTCGTCCCCAATCACGAAGGTGTCGATGTGATACTCGTGCATATCGCTGCGCTTCTGGGCCCAGGAGGTCTCCGGGATGACCAGGTCCACATAGCGGATGGCCTCCACCAGGGCCTTGCGCTGCTCGTAGGTGAAGTAGCACTTCTTCCCCTTCTCCTGCCAGTTGAATTCATCGGTGGACAGGGCGACGATGAGGTAGTCCCCCTGGGCTTTGGCCCGGCGGAGCAGATTGATATGGCCGTAGTGCAGCAGGTCAAAGGTGCCGTATGTGATAACGCGCTTCATAGTTCCCATTCCTTTATCCGTTCACCCCCAGGCCGCGGCCCGTGGTGGAGTGATGTACCTGTATTATACCCAAAGGCGGGGGCAAATGCAACCGCCCTTCGCCGGGAAATGGGGAACCGGCGCGATACGGCTGGCGGCTCCCTCTCTCAGAAGTTCAGGCGCTGAATCGCCATCAGGATGGAGGGCATGGTCTGCTTCTTCCGGCTCAGTACGCCGGGCAGGATGGCGCTGCCGTCCGCCGCCGTCACGTTGAAGGCGTCCTGCACCACATCCTGGCTGCCCTCCCCCAGGTAGAGCAGCTCGGTACACTCCTCCATGATGTCCGTCAGCATCAGGAACATCATATCCAGGTGGGTGCGCTCCTTCACCATGGTCATGTAGGGCAGGAGGCGCTTCTTCAGCTTCTCGGTGTTCTCCTTCCCGATGACGCTGACCTGGCCGATGCCGAACTTCAGCTCGTCGGCGTTGAAGGTCTTGAAGTCCTGATAGAAGATCTCCTCCTCCGTCTTGTCGTCCGTCCGGCAGCCGGCGGCGAACATATTCCGGGCGTGCTCCTCCGTGTCGATGCCCGCGATGCCTGCCAGCTCCTGGGCAATCATCTTATCCACCGGCGTGCAGGTGGGGGAACGGAAGGCCAGCGTGTCGGAGAGGATGGCGGAGCACAGCAGCCCCGCCGTGTTGGGGTCGATCTCCACATTGTTTTCCTTGTACATCATGGTGACGATGGTGGCGGTGCAGCCCAGGGGCATATTCCGGAACAGCACCGGCTGCAGGGTCTGGATGCCGCCGATGCGGTGATGGTCGATGATCTCCACGATTTCCGCCGCGTCGATGCCGTCCACGGCCTGGGTCTTTTCGTTGTGGTCCACCAGAATGACCTGCTGCCGCTGCATATCCAGCAAGTTCCGCTGAGAGATCAGCCCCACGAAACGGCCGTCGTTGTCCACCACCGGAAAGTACCGGATTCTGCGCTTCGTCATGACCTGGCGGATGTCCGTCACAAAGTCGTTCTGACGGAAGGAGACAATCTCCCGCTCTCCCCGCATGACGTGGCGCACCGGCATGGACAGGTTGATCAGATGGGCCACCTTGAAGGTGTCATAGGGGGTCAGGATGATGACGCAGTGGTTCTCCTCCGCCAGGGCGCGAATCAGCTTGGAGATCTCCTCCCCCTGGCAAAGGCAGACGATGAGCCATTTGGCTCCGCACTCGATGGCGGACAGCAGGGCGCCGGAGCGGTTGCCCACGATGACCATGCTGTTCTGGGTGACGAACTGGGAGAAAATTCCCTCGTTGGCGGCGGCGATGCAGACGCTGCCCTCCTCGAACACATCGTCCATGCTGCCCACCACCAGCTCACCGGCCAGGGTGTCCACAATGTTCCGGGCGCTGACCCGGGAGCCGGACAGGGTGGTGGCGGCGTGGTCCTCCATGGAGGACCGGGCCAGGTCGCCCTGGGTCACCAGGCCCACCAGGTGGCTCTCCTCATTCAGGATGGGCAGGGTGCGGAGGTTGTCGTCCCGCATCTTGTCCCAGGCCCGGAGCAGGCTGGTCTCCGTCGTGACCCCCTCTGTGGTACGCATATTCACGTCATGCACCCTGGGCTCCAGGGTGTCGATGTAATCCGGCGGGGGCACCTGAAAGGTGTCCAGCACATATTCCGTCTCCTGATTGACCCGGCCGCAGCGCCTGGGCTGGTAGTCCTCCCCGGTGAGTCTGGTCTTCAGCCGGGCATAGGCGATGGCGGAACAGATGGAATCCGTATCGGGGTTTTTATGTCCAATGACAATGGTTGGTTTTGTCATATGCTCACGCATCCTTTATCACTCACAAGATAGGGGTAGTTTACCATGTTTCCTGTTTTGTTTCAATACCCGTTTCTGTAAAAAAATGGCATGGAAAACGCCCGCATTTCCCGCAGTATGCCCCCTACTTCTGCACGAACCGCCGGGTCTCCGCCAGGGGACAGCTGGCAAGCAGCCAGTCCACCGCGCCCTCGTATTCCGCCAGGCGCTGGGCCTTGCGGAGGCGCTTCATGGCCTTTTCGCAGCCCGCGAAGCTGGCCTGCCAGTAGCTCCACAGCTCCTTCATCTTATGCAGCACCGGCTTTTCCCCGGACAGCGCCCCCTGATAGTCCCGGTAGAGCCGGTCGTGGAAGGCCCGAAACGCCGCCCCGTCGATGGGGGCCTCCCCCCGCAGCTCCCCCAGGAGGCCGGGATTGGCGATCAGTCCCCGGCCCAGCATGACCCGGTCCACCGTGGGGAACCGGCGCTGAAAGGCCGCCACATCCTCCGCCGTGAACAGGTCGCCGTTGTAACACACCGGCATCTTTGCCATGGCCAGCCCCCGGGCGAACCAGGCCGTCCGCACCGGCCCCCGGTAAAAATCCCGCTGGATGCGGGGGTGAATGATCAGCTCCGACACCGGATAGCGGTTGTACAGCTCCATCAGCTCCGGGAACTCCTCCGGGTCGTCCTTCCCCAGCCGGGTCTTAATGGAGATGCGCAGGTCGGGCAGGGCGGCAAAAATGCCGTCCAGCAGCGGCTCCAGCAGGTCCCACTCCGCCAGGAGGCCGCTGCCCTTCCGCTTGGCCACCACCGTACCGGAGGGACAGCCCAGGTTCAGGTTGACCTCCTCATATCCCAGCTGCTGCAGCCTCCGGGCGGCCGCAATAAAGGGTTCCGGCCGGTTGGTCAGCAGCTGGGGCACCAGGTCAAGCCCCCGGTTCTGCTCCGGCTGCACATCCCGCAGCTCCTTCGTGTGCAGGCCCTGGCTCTCCGTGGGGGTGATGAAGGGGGTAAAGTAGCGGTCCGCCGGGGAGAACTGCGCCCGCCAGGCGTTGCGGTACAGGGCGTTGGTGATGCCCTCCATCGGGGCAAAATAGTAACGCACAGACAATGCTCCTTTCCGTCCCAGCGGTCAGGCGGGCAGGCTGGCGGCGCCTTTGCCGTCCGGCTCCAGCCCACAGGCGTGGGCGAAGCGGCCCTCCACCACACAGGTGGCCAGCCGGGCCATGTGGGCGGGGGTTTCGGCAAATCCGCCTCGGCACCAGTCCTCTACCAGGCGGACACAGCCGGAGGAGATGAAATGATACATCATGCCCAGGGAGGCCGGGTCGCTCTCCGCGCCCCCAACGTCCTCCGCCGGCCGGATGCAGCGGATGAACCGTTCGTTCCACTGGGTCAGCGGCTGCAACAGGTCGTTGCGAACCAGCGCCTCCACTATCTCTTTCAGGCTGTAGCAAAACTCAAAATAGTGGAGGAAGCCACTGCTCAAGCTCCGGGACGGCGGCATCGTCTCCTGAAACGCGGCCCAAATGCGCTCGGAGAACCGCTCCAGCAGGCTGTCCTTGTTCTTGAAATACTTGTAAAACGTGTTTCTGGAGAGGCCCACGGCATGACAAAGCTCGCTGACGGTGATGTCCCGGTAGGGCCGGGTTTTCATCAGCTCGAACAATGTAGCCAGAAAATAATCCACGCTGTCCTGCATGGCGTAGTGCTGAAAGAAACGCTGTGAGGATGTGACGGAACCGTCCATGGCGGCAGCCCCCTTTCTTCTGGGATTATTGTAGCATATTTCTGGTAATTTTCAACAAAAAAGTCAGGCATTTTTTGGACAGAAGGATGACAGAATCCGGATTCTGTTTGTATGCAACCGGATTTGGAATTGTTATAATAAAATCATCCTTAGATGATATGGCGCTCGGTCAGGCACGCCGGGCGGGAGGCATCACGGAGGAAACGAACGAAGCGACAACCGAATAAACGTGCCCAACAGGGCGAAAGGAGACCAATATGGCTGAATTTGTCAAACTGAGTCCGGATACATTGCAGGCGTTGCGGGAAGGCAACCCGATGATGATGTCCTACAATGTGGAGTTCGCGGAGGTGACAGGCGGCACCTTCTGGAAGGCATACACGCCGGGACAGGTGGCCGGAACGGAGGAGTTCTATGTGGAGCCCACCGCCGAGGGCATCGCCGCCATGTACAAGGATCTGATGCAGGTCTATCCCCCCATCGACCTGTACAATGAGAAGCTCCGCGCCCTGGCGAAGGAACTGGGCCCCGTGTGGATGCGGGTCTCCGGCACCTGGGCCACCAAGACTTACTATGACTTCGACGGCACCACCAACGGCAAGGTGCCGGAGGGCTATCTGAATGTGCTGATGAAGGAGCAGTGGATCGGTGTGCTGGACTTCGTGAAGGCGGTGGGGGCCAAGCTCATCGTCTCCGTGGCCAACTGCCCCGGCCTCCACTCTGCGGACGAGCCGTGGAACCCCTCCGAGGCGGAGAAGCTGTTCGGCCTGAGCAAGGAATACGGCGTACCCATCAACGCCGCCGAGTTCACCAACGAACCCAACATGATGGAGGACACCGGCTTCCCCGCAGGCTACACCCCGGCGGATTACCGGAGAGACCAGGATCTGTTCTTTAAGTGGCTGGATGAGAACTATCCCGACTGCATCAAGGTCGGCCCCAGCGACACCGGCGGCGCCAACGTCTCCTTCGGAAAAACCTCCGGCGGCGGCGTGGAGCAGATCGTCAGCGAGACCTGCACCTGCGACGAACTGATGGACGGCACCACCGTGCCTCTGGACGTGTTCAGCTATCACTATTACAACGGCCTTTCCGAGCGGTTGGCCACTCTGTCTCCCTCCGGTCATTGGTCGCCTGATGAGGCCATCAGCGAGGAGTATCTGGACGCCGCCCCCAGCTTTGCCCGTACCTATGCCCCCCTGCGGGATAAGTACGTTCCCGGCGCGGAGATGTGGGTCACGGAGTCCGGCGATGTCGGCGGCGGTGGCGACACCTGGGCCTCTACCTTCCTGGATGTGTTCCGCACCCTGAACGAACTGGGTGGCTTCTCCGCCATCACCAGCGGCGTCATCTTCCACAACACCCTGGCCTCCTCCGACTACGGCTTCCTGGCCCGCCAGGTCTTTGACCCCCGGCCCAACTACTTCGCCGTGCTGCTGTGGAACCGCCTGATGGGCACCACCGTCTACGACACCGGCGAACCCATCCGGGAGGGCGCCCACGTCTACGCCCACAGCCGGAAGGACGGCCAGGACGGCGTGGTCTATCTGGTCATCAACAACTCCCGCACTGAGGCCACCACGGTGGAGCTGCCCAGGGACGCCCAGCGCTACACCCTGGCCGGCGAGGGCGGCAATATCCGTGCCACCGTCATGACCCTGAACGGCAAGCCCCTGGTGCTGGGCGAGGGCAACACCCTGCCTGAGATGGCTCCGGAGGCCCAGGCGGCGGGCACCGTCCAGGTCGCCCCCGGCACCTGCACCTTCTTCGTGCTGTAACGCCTGAACAAAAACAGCAGGCCCAGCCCCACGGGGTTCCGTGGGGCTGGCCAGTACAATCAAAACGCGAACCGGCGCAGCGAACCGCTGCGCCGGTTTTGTTTCAATATGATGTTCTAAACGGAACCCGGCCTTACTTGACCTCCACGGTCCAGCCCTTGTCGTCGGGCAGCTTGCCCCACTGGATGCCGGTCAGGGTGTCATAGAGCTTCTGGGTCAGAGGGCCGATTTTGCCGTCGCCGATATAGGCGGTCTCGTCCTTCCACTTCAGTTCCTTCACCGGGGAGACCACGGCGGCGGTGCCGGTGCCAAAGACCTCCTCCAGCTTGCCCTCCTTGGCGGCGGCCATGATGTCCGCGATGGCAAGCTTGCCCTCGATGACCTCATAGCCCCAGTCCTTGCACAGCTCGATGCAGCTGCGGCGGGTGACGCCGGGCAGCACGGTGCCCACGGTGGCGGCGGTGTAAATCTTGCCGTCGATCTTGAACATGATGTTCATGGAGCCGACTTCTTCCACATACTTCTTCTCTACGCCGTCCAGCCACAGCACCTGGGCGAAGCCCTGCTCCTCAGCCAGCTCGCCGGCCTTGATGGAGGCGGCGTAGTTGCCGCCGCACTTGGTGAAGCCGGTGAGGCCGGGTGCCGCACGGATATACTCATCCTCCACGTAGATGCGCACCGGGTCGATGCCCTCGGCATAGTACGCGCCGGAGGGGGAGCAGATGATGGAGAAGACATAGTGCTTGGAGGCGTGGACGCCCAGGCCCACGTCAGTGGCGAAGATGTAGGGGCGGATATACAGGGAGGTGTCCGCAGAATGGGGCACCCAATCCCGCTCCACGCTGACCAGGGTGGACACAGCCTGAATAAAGTCTTCCTCCGGGATGTTGGGGATGCACAGGCGGTCGGCGGAGTCGTTCAGGCGGCGGGCGTTGCAGTCCGGGCGGAACAGCAGAATTTTGTCCTCGGCGGTGCGGTATGCCTTCATGCCCTCAAAAATCTCCTGGGCATAGTGGAAGACCACGGTGGCCGGGTCCAGGGAGAAGGGCTGATAGGGGATGATGCGCGGGTCATGCCAGCCCTGGCCCTCGGTGTAGTCCATGACGAACATATGGTCGCTGAACAGCTTGCCGAAGCCCAGCTTGCTCTCGTCGGCGGGCTTCTCCTTCGGACATTTGGTCAGTTCAATTTTAATATCCAACATAATATAGAACCTCCTGCTCAGAGTATCGGAAACCATCTGCGGCAGTCCCCGCATTGACTCTATTATAATGCGGAAGGCGAAAAGCTGCAAGGGGATTCTTCGGATTTTTTTACTTTTTCCACAAAAAGTTCCGCTTTCATCCGCACTTTTACATAAAAGCCCTTTGTCGTGTTATGCCTGTTCCAGCCGGGACAGGATCACCCTGGCCACCTTCATGCCGCTGGCCCCGGCCTGGGCCAGGCCCCGGGTGGTGCCTGCCCCGTCTCCGGCGGCGAAGAAGTTCCGCATGGGGGTCTCCAGCTCGTTGGAGAGCTGGATGCGGCTGGAGTAGAACTTCACCTCCGCGCCGTAGAGCAGGGTGTCGTAGTTGGCGGTGCCGGGGGCCAGCTTGTCCAGGGCGTAGATCATCTCAATGATGTCGTCCAGCTGGCGCTTGGGCATGGCCAGGCTCAGGTCGCCGGGGACGGCGGCCTTCAGGGTGGGCCGGGTGAAGGACTGGCTCAGCCGGTGCTGGTTGGTGCGCACGCCCTTCACCAGGTCGCCGAACCGCTGCACCAGCACCCCGCCGGACAGCATGTTGGACAGGCTGGCGATATGCTTGCCGTAGCGGTAGGGCTCGTTAAAGGGCTCCGTGAAGCGGTTGGACACCAGCAGGGCGAAGTTGGTGTTCTCACTGCGGAGGGCGGGGTCGGAATAGCTGTGGCCGTTGACGGTGTTGATGCCCTCCACGCTCTCCGCCACCACATAGCCGTAGGGGTTCATGCAGAAGGTGCGGACCTTGTCGCCATACTGCTTGGTGCGGTACACCAGCTTGGACTCGTACACCACATCGGTGATATGCTCGAACACCTTGGCGGGCAGCTCCACCCGCACGCCGATGTCCACCTGGTTGTTGATCAGGGGGATGCCCATGCCCTTGCACTGGGAGGCGAACCACTCCGCCCCGGAGCGGCCGGGGGCGGCCAGCAGGGTGGTGCAGTCCACGTCCTCCCCTCTGGCGCAGACCAGATGGTAGCCGCCGCCTTCGATGGGGCAGATTTGCTCTACGGCGGCGCGGAAGCGGAACTCCGCCTTGTCCTTCAGGTACTCGTAGATATTGGTCAGGATGTTCAGGTTGTTCTCCGTCCCCAGATGCTTGCACTGGGCCTGGAGCAGATGGAGGTCGTGCTCCAGCGCCTGCTTCTCCAGGGCCACCGCCTCCGGGGTGGAGGTGGAGTACAGCTCCGTGGTGGCGCCGAAGCGGACGTTGATGGCGTCCACATCGTGAATCAGCTCCATCACCTGGGCAGCGGGCATATAGTCCGTCAGCCAGCCCCCAAATTCCGTGGTGAAGTTGAACTTCCCGTCGGAAAAGGCCCCGGCCCCGCCGAAGCCGCACATGGTGTCGCACACCGGACAGTGGATGCAGCGATCCACCTTCCCCGCCACAACGGGGCAGTGGCGGCTATAAATGTCCGCACCCTGATCCAGAACCACCACCCGCAAATCGGGGCGTTTCTCCGTTAATTCGTAGGCGGCAAAAATGCCGGCCTCTCCGCAGCCGATAATGGCCACATCTGCCTTGGTCGCCATAACGCAGTCTCCTTTATGGACTTCCTCTCCAAACCGGAGGAGTTTTCGTTTGATACAAAGAATATTATATCACACGTTGTCAATTTTGTAAAAACCTGCTATACTAAAATGGAACGCCAATAGAAAGGGGCTTTTTAGTTGGAAATCGTCTTTTTCAGGAAGGATTTGCGCAAATGTTACGGCAGAGCCATGCTCTGCGTGGTTTGTATTCTTTTCTTCACCCAACTGTTCTCGGTTCCGGTCTACGGTCTGTATGACTGGGTGGTGGTGCCGCTGCTCCTGCGGCATGGCATTATGCCGGGATACGCCGGTCTGCTGCTGGTCAACGACATCTGCTCCTATTTGCCGCCGCTGATCATCATCCCTCTGGTGCTGCGGAAGATGCCCAGGGCGGAGAAACCGGTCCCCCGGCCCCTCCCCGGGCGGGAGCTGGCCATCGCCATCCCTTTCTGCATTGGGACGCTGTACCTCTTCGCCTATGTGACCTATGGCCTCATTGACCTCATCGAGGCCCTGTCCGGCACGGAGACCACCAACATTCTGGACTCCCTGGGGGGAATCTCTCTGGGGCTGTACGCCTTTACCACTGTAGTGGTGGCCCCGGTGTGTGAGGAGTTTCTCTTCCGCAGGCTGTACCTGAACCGGTGCCGGGCCCTGGGGGACGTCAGCGCCATCCTGCTCTCCGCCGCCGCCTTCGCCCTGATGCACCAGAACCTGTATCAGCTGCTGTACGCCTTCGCCCTGGGGATTGTGCTGGGCAGCGTGGCCATTCTCATCGGCCGCCTGCGGGAGTGCATCCTGCTCCACGCCTGCACCAATGCCGTCTCCGTCCTGCTGTCCCTGCCCATGCCGGACCTGGTATACTCCTTCCTGGGGTTGGGGCTGCTGGCCTGCATTGTCTTTACCGTCTACATCTTTTTGAAGCGATTTGGCCACTACAGCTTCGACCCGGGGCCGCTGCCCTACGACGGGGCCACAAAACGGCGGATGTGCCTGCGCTCCCCCTGCTTCTGGATCTGCGGGCTGCTGGCCCTGGCGGCCAGCGTCGTCACCATTTTTATCTGAAACGAGGAATCCATGATGGAACAAATTTGGCTGGAATGCAGCATCGACACCGCCCCCGGCTGCCTGGACGCCCTGGCAGCCTACCTGACCGCCTGCGGCGTGGAGGGGCTGGTGCTGGAGGACGAATCCGACTTCGCCGCCTTTGAAGACGAGAACCGCCCCTTCTGGGATGAGGTGGACGAGGCCCTGAAAGCGGAGCGCCGGGGCGTCACCCGGGCCACCTTCTACGTCACCGCCGACGAGGAGGGCCGCTGCCGCCTGGACGAGATCACCGCCGGGCTGGAGGGATTCCGCAGCCGCACCCCTCAGGACGCCGGGACCCTGGCCGTCGCCACCCGCACCTTACAGGAAGAGGACTGGGCCAACAACTGGAAGCGGTATTACAGCCCCTTCCCGGTGGGGAAGCGGCTCTACGTGGTGCCGGAATGGATGCGGGGGGAGCCTGTGCCGGAGGGCCGGACGCCCCTCTACCTGAATCCGGGGCTGATTTTCGGCACCGGGAGCCACGGCACCACCCGCTTCTGCCTGGAGGGGGTGGAGCGCTACGTCCGCCCCGGCGACCGGGTGCTGGACCTTGGGACGGGCAGCGGCATCCTCGCCATTGCCGCCCTGCGGCTGGGGGCCGCCTCCGCTGTGGGCTGCGACATCGACCCCAAGGCCACCGCCGTGGCGGCGGAGAACGCCGCCTTCAACGGCATCGGCCCGGAGCTGCGGGTCTACACCGGCAACGTCATCGGGGACAGGGACCTGCAGGCCCAACTGGCGGGCCGGTACCAGCTGGTGCTGGCCAACATCGTGGCGGACGTGATTCTGCCCCTGTGCCCCCTGGTGGGGGACTATCTGGCGGAGGGCGGCCTGTTCCTGACCTCCGGGATTCTGGAGGGCCGGGGGTCCGAGGTGGCCGACGCCCTGACCGCCAACGGCTTTGCCGTTCTGGAGCGGCGGGAGCGGGACGGCTGGGTCAGCTTCACCGCCGCGCGGAAGGGTGAAACCCCGTAAAACGGGCCGGCGTTTTTCGGAAAAAGGCAAAAAAGAAGTGACCCGGCTCTTAACTCAGAACCGGGTCACTTCTGTTCACTGTCAATTTGCAGCTTCATCCTACCGGACGCCTCCTTTTTTTCTGATTTTGTTGATGCTGACGTTCCACTTTGCCACTCTGTCCGCTGATCCTTTTGTCATTCAGCGTTTTTTTGCAGCGTACCCGCCTTTCTGAACTTACGCTTCTCAACTGCAATTCAGGGAAGGATACGAAAGACGCTCACATGAGAGCCTGTCACGAACGGGAATTCAGCAAATGCTCTGTGGTATTCCACACCTTATTCTATGACCTTCGTATTGTCCTTTGATCGGAGCCCCGGTTTTCTGAAAACCGACACCCGAACAACTCGTTCCCGGTGACGATTGAGGCGCTTCGGAACTGTCTGGGCGAATCCTGTACGGAACCCATCGCCGTTGCCTGTTACCTCTGCCGGTTAGTCGTCCGGTTCCTTCGGAACTGCCAATCCTGCGCGCTGTTTCTGCAACAGCCGGAACCCGGAAGGAATTCAGCGAATGCTGTGCGGCACCCCGCACCCTCTCGTGGTATCCTGCGCTCTGTGGTCACTTCTCTGGAATCTCAGCTTTCCAACCAATCGTCTGCCTGAGCGACTGGAATTGCGGAAGTGGTTCAGCGAATGCCGTACCTTGTACTGCGTCTCCTCTCTGCGCCGCCTGCGCCGCTTCATCGGCCTCAGGCTCCCGCACGCGGAGCAAATGAATCAAAGGGGAAAGTGGAAAGAGTTCGCTTCACCTGTACATTGGCCCGTACCTCCCGGTGTTATGGTTCTGGTGACCCAGCGGCCTAACACATCCTTTCTGTCAGCAGGTGGAAAAAAGGTGGATGGGGCTAAGCTAAACTGCACATTAGACTGTACCTCCTTATGTTATTTGCCTGGTTTCTTGAAGTCCAGTTTCATAACACATCGTCCTTTCAAACGAAAGAGGAAAAGTGGAAGGAGCTAATCAAAACTGTTCATTGGACCGTACCTCCTTGTGTTATTTGACTGCTATTTTGAAGTCCAGTTTCATAACACATCGTCCTTTCAAACGAAAGAGGGAAAGTGGAAGGGCCTAATGGAAACTGTACATTGGACTGTACCTCCTGCAATTCGAAGTCGGCGCCTTGCAATGGAGTTTCGCTTCAACAAGTCCTTTCATACAGAGAAAAGGGAACAGGCTGTTGTCGAGTCAGCTCTCGTTTTCACTGTTCTTTGGAGGGTACCTCCTTGTTTAGATTCTGCCGGTTGCCAGGGCGGCTGCCTGTCTTACGCTAGGTCTTAGGACTCTCCTCCTTCCTGTTGGAGTGGATTGGGTGGTTTCTTTTGATGTATTAAGGATACCACAGGTCGGCCATCTTGTCAAGCACTTTTTTAAATAAAAATCACAAAAATATATTAACAATTTGTGAACGATTCAAAAAACCGTTGTGTTCTCCGCCTGTTTCCGTTATAATACCAATAGCACCGAGCCACATATACCGCATCCGCCGCCTCTGCGGCCCAGATGCGCACGATCTGGAGGAAGAATCTCATGGAATTGCTGAAACGGAAAATCACCTCTGCGGGCAGCGCCTGCCTGGTCTGCGGAATTATTTCCATCGCCACCGGCCTGACCACCGGCATCATCCTGCTGGCCCACGGCGGCCGCCTGCTGGCGGAGCGCCGGCACTGCGACGCTCTGCGGGAGCAGCTCTACGGCAGCGACCTGTAACCGGATACGCTCTTACGTCCCACCCCGCTGTGGGCTGATGCAAAACTGTGCGGAGAAGCGGTAGTTTCTTCGCACTTTTTTTGCCTTGGCGGGCCGCCTGGGTGTGAGCATGTCCGAAAATTAGTTCGAAATGCAAGATTCTGTCAGCTTTGTACGAAATTTTACAAATTTCTTACCTGTTTTTTACAGAGGGCGGATATGGAAATCTTCCGATAAACTGGTATAATAGGGAAGGAAATCTTGCAGGTCGATCATACTTCGGCGCGTTTCTGCACAGCCCGGGTCATCCCACAGTCTGGAGCGCCGCCCTGAGACAGAGATAAGGGAGCTTGAACGGAATGGAGCTTTTAGATGTATTTACCCTCCTGGGAGGCGTAGGGCTGTTCCTCTACGGCATGACGCAGATGTCCAGCGGCCTGAAGGCCGCCGCCGGGGACAACCTGCGCATCATCCTGCAAAAGGCCACCAGCAACCGCTTCACCTCGGTGATGGTGGGGATTCTGGTGACGCTGATGATTCAGTCCTCCTCCGCCACGGATGTGATGGTGATCGGCTTCGTCAACGCAGGGATGATGAGCCTGAACCAGGCCATCGGCGTCATTATGGGCGCCAATATCGGCACCACGGTGACCGCCCAGCTGACGGCCTTTAATCTCAGCTCCTATGCCCCGCTGATTCTGTTTGTGGGGGCGATCATGTACCTGTTCCTGAAAAACGGCACGGTGAAGAGCATCGGCTCCGTGATTCTGGGCTTCGGCATGCTGTTTGAGGGCATCGCCCTGATGAAGAGCGCCATTGCCCCCCTGGCGGAGTCGGAAGCCTTCGTCAATATGCTGTCCGGCCTCAGCAACCCGATTCTGGCCATTCTGTTCGGCGTGGCCTTCACCGCCCTGCTGCAAAGCTCCTCCTCCTCCATCGTCATTTTCCAGGCCTTCGCCTCAACGGGCATCCTGAGCTATGAGGTGGCGGTGTACCTGATTCTGGGGGCCGCCGTTGGCTCCGTCACCCCCAACCTGCTGGCCGCCCTCACCGCCAACCGCAACGGCAAGCGCAGCGCCATCCTGAACCTGCTCTTTAATGTGGTGCGGTGCGTGGTCATCGGCGTCATCATCACCCTGTTCCCCCAGGTGCTGGGGCTGATTCAGAGCCTGTCCCCCAACGACATCGCCCGCCAGATCGCCAACACCCACACCATTTTCGCCATCTTCGCCGTGATCATTGAGCTGCCGCTGACCAACACCATCGTCCGGCTGGCGGAACGGATCATCCCCCTCAAAGAGGAAGAAACTCAGAAGGCCAAGGACCAGCGGCTGGTGTACTTAAACTCTCTGGACAGCCTGCCCGCCGCAGTGTCCCTGAACCAGGCCAAGCTGGAGATTTACCGCATGGGTGAGTTCGCCCTGAAAAACCTCCGCACCGCCATTGACTACTTCTTCGACGATGACGACGCGAAGATTCAGAAGGTGTTGGACCGGGAGGACACTGTGGACTACCTGGACCACAACATCACCCAGGCCCTGATCGACCTGCGGTATCACCACCTTCCTCCCCGGGATCTGAACCGGCTGGGCCGGCTGCTGCTGGACGTGTCCGACATTGAACGCATCAGCGACCATGCGGTGAACCTGACGGAATACCGCCAGAAGCTGAATCAGCGCAGGGGCACACTGACCAAGGAGGCCATGGACGACCTGCACAAAATCGCCGACGCCACCCTGGCCAGCGTGGAGTACAGCCTCCAGCTGTTCCGGGACGACCGCTTTGAGGACCTGCCCCAGGCCGAGGCCCTGGAGCATATCGTCAACGAGAACAAGGACATCTGCATCGCCAACCATGTGGACCGTATGATGGAGGCGGAGTGCGACCCCATGGGCGGCGTGGTCTACTCCGACATGGTGACGGATTTGGAGCGCTGCTCCGACCACGCCATCAACGTGGCCTATTCCCTCAGCGGGCAGGACAGCTGAACCCCTGTTCAGGAATGACCGGGCCGACCCAGGATGACCTGGGGCGGCTCGGTTTTGGTTTGTCCGGGCCGCCCCTCCGTACAATCGTGCAAAAGAAAGGCTGCCGCCGGTTTGCATCTTGTTCCTTTTGATATTGCAATCTCACTTGAATTCGGTTATAATAGAGGGCGTAAACTGTGGAAATGCGAAACGATTTTCGCTTCCCCTTGCAAAAGGCTGTATGCAATGCGCAGAAATGAGGTATACATCATGGCAAAAATTCCTATGAAAACTCCCCTGGTGGAGATGGACGGCGACGAAATGACCCGCATCCTGTGGCAGCAGATCAAGGACGAGCTGCTGCTGCCCTACATCGACCTGAAAACGGAGTATTATGACCTGGGCCTGCCCATGCGGGAGCAGACCGGGGACCAGATCACCGTTGACGCCGCCAACGCCACCAAGAAATACGGCGTGGCCGTCAAGTGCGCCACCATCACCCCCAACGCCCAGCGGGTGAAGGAGTACAACCTCTCCCAGATGTGGAAGAGCCCCAACGGCACCATCCGTGCCATTCTGGACGGCACCGTGTTCCGCGCCCCCATCATGGTGAAGGGCATCAACCCGGTGGTGAAGAACTGGAAGCAGCCCATCACCATCGCCCGTCACGCCTACGGCGACGTGTACCGGGACACCGAGTTCCGCATCCCCTGCACCGGCAAGGCCATGCTCAGCTTCCTCTCCGACGACGGCGCTGTGCAGATGAATCAGACGGTTTACGATTTTGAGTGCCCCGGCGTGGTGCAGGCCCTGTACAATAAGGACGATTCCATCAAATCCTTCGCCCGCTCCTGCTTCCAGTACGCCATTGACACGAAGCAGGACCTGTGGTTCTCCACCAAGGACACCATTTCCAAGAAGTACGACCACACCTTTAAGGACATCTTCGCGGAGATTTACGAGGCGGAGTACAAGGCCAAATTTGAGGCACTGGGCATCACCTATTTCTACACACTGATCGACGACGCAGTGGCCCGTGTCATCCGCTCTCAGGGGGGCTTCATCTGGGCCTGCAAGAACTATGACGGCGACGTGATGAGCGACATGGTGTCCACCGCCTTCGGCAGCCTGGCCATGATGACCTCTGTGCTGGTCAGCCCCGACGGCAACTATGAGTACGAGGCCGCCCACGGCACCGTCACCCGCCACTACTACAAGTACCTCAAGGGGGAGGAGACCTCCACCAACCCCGTGGCCACCCTGTTCGCCTGGACCGGCGCACTGCGAAAGCGGGGCGAGCTGGACGGCCTGGCGGAGCTGTCCGCCTTTGCGGACAAGCTGGAGCAGGCCACCATCGCCACCATTGAGTCCGGCGTCATGACCGGCGACCTGGTGGGCCTGTGGGAAGGCGACGCCCCCGCCGTCAAGACCAACAGCGTGGACTTCCTGAAGGCCATCCGCGCCAACCTGGACAAGCTGCTGTAAGCACATTCTATCCCGTGAAATATCGCCGTCCGCCTGCTGACGCAGGCGGGCGGTTTATTTTTTATGGGAAAATGATAGACAAATCATTAGAAAAAAGATAAAATAAAAACGGAGGCAGCGCAATAAATTGGAATTTGCAGGTGTGAATGATGAAAACTTTATACATGATTGGTGGCACTATGGGGATTGGAAAAACAACCGTATGCCAACAGCTTAAACAAGATTTACAGAATAGCGTATTTCTTGACGGAGATTGGTGCTGGGACGCAAATCCCTTCCAAGTAACCGATGAAACCAAAACTATGGTGATTGATAATATCTGATTTTTGTTAAACAGCTTTCTGAAATGCTCTGCATATGAAAATATTATTTTTTGCTGGGTTATGCATGAGCAAAGTATTATCAATTCTATTATTGAAAAGCTGGATACAAAGAACTGTGTTGTGAACTGTATCTCTCTTGTCGCAAACGAAGAGAGCCTGCGGGGCAGATTATCAAATGATGTTGAAAGAGGGATTCGCACTACGGATGTTATTGAAAGAAGTGTTGCAAGGATACCACTATATCTAGCACTCAACACCATTAAAATTGATACCAATAAAAAACTGTGACTATGATTGTCAACGAAATCAAGCAACTGTGATATTGACAACTTCCAGATTATCAAGGCCCCCAGGCCGTCACCCCACCGCTACCCAGTCGTTGCCGTACTCCGCAAGGACGCCGGGCAGGTCCTCATACACGGCCTGGGTGCCGTCCTCGTCCCCATAGTTGAATACATAAACGCCGCCGTCCAGGAGGGTCAGGACAACGCAGGTGTCCACCGTGGTGGTGAGGCAGAGGGTATACTCCCCCCAGGTGTCGTTTTCCCACACGCCGTAGCGGAAGGAGGCGTCTGCGCCGCCCTCCACGGCAGTGCCCAGGTCGGGCAGCTCCTCCAGGGCGACGGAGGCGATCTCGTCATAGGCCACCTGAAAGCTGTAGCCGTCCGCCCCGTTGACTGTCAGCGCCTCTTCCGTATAGGTCAGCGTCACCGCCCCCTCCTTGTTCAGTACGGAGACGAGGGTGAGCAGCACAAGAATCGCGGCCATCAAAATCCAGTTTCGTTTTCCCATTTTACTTCACTCCTCCGGCGGTTGGGTTTCAAAGGCTGCCCTTATGGTAGCATGGCGATTTCCGTTTGTCAAGAAAGGAGGATGGCTGGCCAGAGGATGCCATCCAAAACGCCATCTCCCCTGGCGGGGACAGCGTCACCTATTCCTGAAAATCCGGGAATAAGTCGAGGGCTTCGTACTCCGCATCGCTCATTCCGGTCAGCTTCTTAATGGAGCTGTCCGTCAGTTCCCGAAGCTCCGTTTCATCAGCGGCAAGGTAGCCGCGCATTTCTGTCAGCGCCGCGACCAGCCCCTCCCGTGTGCCGGTGTTGTAAAGGCTCGTAGGCTGCTGTTCGTCAAAAGTGATGTTCATGTTCAAATCTCTCTTTGTGCTGACAGACGGAACAGAAATTCCGATAGATGAGATTAGAGAAATCAGCGGGGCAATGTTCCAGTCTTTGGATGATTCCTTTGCATGATTGACAGGGAGTGGCTCCTACGGAGAAAATCAACCTAAAACACCTATAGAGAGGGCCTTTTCTGCTTGTGGTGCTTACAAGAGCCATGAAGTACTATAATACATCTGAATTACGCCGATGTTAGCGATGTGCAAATGCAATGTAAGAGGAATAAAGAAAAAGAAGATGGGTTTATGATTTCAGAAAAATTAAAGCTTATCGTTGGTAAGATGAATGAGCATGGGACAACGGCCTATCTTGAAGGCGCATCTGAAGACCAGGTAGCACAATTTGAGACAGACCATAAGATTACTTTTCCTGTTAAGTATAGAGAATGGCTTTTATACTCAGATGGGGGAGATTGTTTTTTGCCTGCGGGAGTTCAGTTTTATGGCGTTGCACGTAAACCCCATCAATAGATGTAGACTGTAACGACAGACCGGATGACTCTTATATTGTCATTGGTGCTCTCGACACCGGAGATCCTGTCCTTTTTAAAAAAGGGAGCGAACAAATTTCAATTTATAACCAGGAAGCTGGCCGAATTGAGGACGATGAATCATACGAAGGTTTTTATGCTTTTTTAAGATCTCTACGACTTGCTTGGAATTGAGGGGTGATCTTATGCCCAGAAGAACCTTTGAGGCAAGCATGGTTAAGGGAGCAGAAATTAGTTTCTGACGGAAAAGGGACACGGGATTGGACACCTGAGCCGCAGGAAGAAATCCTCACATACGGGAAAGCCTACTATCATAGTGATGACCCGAATGACGTGAATGATGGAAAAGCGTTTGAAGGTCATCACATGAAAAGCGCTGATGCGTATCCGGAATACCAGAGAGATTCTGGGAATATTCAGTTTCTTTCAAGGTCAGAACATCACGAAGCACACAATGGAGATTACAGAGATGCGATTTGTCAAGGGCAATTTTCATCGTTTCATACAACTACAATGCAACAAAAAGGCCAGGAAACGAAGCATACGATGCTCAGCTCCTGGCAGTTAATATGCCCTGATTCAACAATCAGCGTGTGTGAACCCGGTTGCTTTCGCGGTTGAAAGAAAAGCTCAGGCGCAAAGGCGTGAAATCCGGCAGGATTTCAGCGCTTTTGCGCCTTTTTTCATGCAATCTGTCCCGTTGCCGATTTTGAGGGATATGTTTTTGGTCGGCCGCATGGACTTTGCAGGTTTCTGTCCCGCAGGTGTAGCCGCCGGTGCTACCCCGCAGATTGTTCCGCCAGCGCCTCCTGCTCCATCTGGCCGATGAGCCGGTATGCACGGATGGCCAATGGGATGCCGGGAATCAGCGTCAGCAGGTCGGCGATGGCCTGACAGGCGGCCAGACCGTAGACACCAAAAATCATGGGGATAATCAGCACCACGGGAATGTAACAGTAGCCCTGCCGCGCCGTACTCAACAGCATGGCATATCTGGCCTTGCCAATGCCGGCATAGAACATATTGATGATGGAGATCCAGGCGTGAATGGGCAGGACAATGGACTCCAGCCGAATGCACAAAACGCCGATTTCCAGCACGGAGGCGTCCGCCTGGCTGTTGAACAGCCGGACAATGGGCTGAGCCGCAAAGACCAGAATCACCGCCATGACAATCGCACCGACAATGGATACCATGGTGGCAAAGGAGAAGCTCTCCCGTACCCGTTTTGCCTTTTTCGCACTCCAGTTGTACCCCACCACAGGCTGATAGCCCTGGCCGAAGCCCAGGATGATGGCGAAGGGGAACTGCATGACCCGGTTGGCCACGGAGAAGGCGGCCAGGGCAGCCGTGGAAATGCTTCCCGCCACATTGTTGAGCAGGATGGAGGCCACCACGCCCAGACCGGAGCGGAAGAAGGAGGCGCTTCCGATGGACAACACTTCCCTCGTGTCGGTTGCGTTCCACTTACAGTGCCGGATGGAGAGGTCTACTGTGGTACTCTTTCTCAGGTAGGGTATCAGCAGGATGACAAAGCTGACGAATTTGGAGATGGCGGTGGCCAGAGACGCGCCGCCGACCCCCATGTCAAAGACATAGATGAACAGCGGGTCCAGAAAGCAGTTGAGGACGCCGCCAAAGCCGATGCCCACCATGGAATAGACCGCGCTGCCCTCGCTGCGCAGGCACATATTCAGGACAAGCTGTCCCACCATAAAGGGGGCGGCGAACAGGACGTAGAATGCATACTGGATGGACAGTTCCCGGCAGTCATCCGTGGCGCCCAGCAGGTTCACCAGAGGGGTGGAGAAGCACTGGCCCAGGACCAGCAGGATGCAGCCCAGCCCCAGACCGATAAAGAGGAAGGTGGACAGGACGCGGTCCGCGTCCTCCTTCCGCTTGCCGCCCAGCAGCCGGGCGATATAGCTGCACGCACCGGCGCCGATCAGCGACCCCGTCATGGTGATGGCCCGCTCCAGGGAGCTGTTCACGCCCACGGCGGCGGTGGCATAGGTGCCCAGGGTGCTGACAAAGTAGGTATCCACCAGGTTATAGACTGTGGTGATCAGCTGCGCCACAATGGTTGGCACAGCCATCACCGGGATCAGGGTGCGAATGCTCTGGTTCAGCATCTGATCCGCTTTCTTATTTGAAGTCTGAGTTCGCAATGTGTATGCTCCTTTCAGACGGGCTTCCATGGGGCGGGAACGCTGCCCATTGAAACCCGTCATAGTTGCGCTTTTCGAGAAAAGCGCCGCAATTCCAATATGTATCAGACAGGCAGCACATGACGGGATGCCAGGAACTCCAGGATCATCTCGTCCAGCTTGCGCTTGCAGGAGCATCCGATGATCTCATCGCCCAGCTCGGCAAAGCCGAAGCTCTCGTCGCTCTCCGGCCACAGGGGGAGGCCCTCCCCGTTGGGGTCGCCGGTCTTGATAAAGTTTGCCCAGTAGCTGCTCATCTGGTCGGCCAGGCGGTAATCCACGGCCTCCCAGGGGCGGGCAGGGGGCGTCCCCTCCCGAAGGGAGCCGAAGGAATACCACAGCTCGTTGGAGTGCCAGCTCATCAGCCTCCGGGGGTCTCTGGCTGTGCCGTAGTCCTCCGGACGGTTGGGGGCAATGCGGGAGAAAAGGTAGGTGAAGCTGTGCTTTCCGGGAGCGATCTGTGCGCGGTGTGCACCGAAGTAACGGCTCATGGTCAGGCCGCCCATCCTCGCGCCGTCATGGAGGCCGTAGGAGGCCAGACGGCGGGATTCCCGGTCCACGGTTTCGTCCGTGACGGAGACCAGGGAGGGGAAGTCATACTTCTCATAGAGGTTGCCCAACAGCTCCTTGCAGTAGGCGTAAAATTCCTCGGCAGAGATGAAGCCCACCTGGCTGCGGTTCGCGCCGGGCTTCATCTGTGTCTCACCCAGGTTGGAGCCGGAGAGGTAGTCCAGCGCCACGCCGTACCGCTCCGTGCTGTCCACCATGGACAGGTCGGGCACCAGATTCCCGTCACAGATCAGCGTACCGGGCAGCCGGGCGCCGGTACTGCGGTTCAGGAACACATAGGGGTCGATGCGCCGCAGCTCCTCCGGCGTTGCGTCCGGGTCAATGCCCAGGGCCTCCAGGTAGCGCTGGCAGTCCTGCTCCACCTGTTCCCGCTGGCCGTTCTTCCTGTCCCACACCAGCCCGCTCTCGTTGATCATGCGTTTGATGTGCTTCCGCCCCAGGGGGGAGAAGGCCAGGGACGCTGCCTTGCCGGTGCCTGCGGACTGTCCGCCGACGGTGATGTTGTCCGGGTCGCCGCCAAAGGCGGCGATGTTCTCCACCACCCACTCCAGGGCCTTGATGTCGTCCATCAGGATATAATTGCCGCTGGAACCCTGTTCAGCGTCCAGCTGGGGCAGGGCAAGGTATCCGAATACGTTCAGCCGCTGGGCCACGCTGACCACAACGATGCCCTTCCGGGCCAGCTCTCTGGGGTCGAACTCCACCTCATAGGCATATCCGTGGTCGGGGCCGCCGCCGTGGAGCCAGATGTATACCGGGCGGCCCTCCCCGGCCTTCGCAGCGCCGGTGGCCACGTTCAGGTAAAGGCAGTCCTCGCTCATGGCAGGGGAACCCATGTAGTAGAAATCCGTGGCCCAGGGCTCCGCGTCCAAATCGCCGTCCGTGGGCTGGATGCAGATGGGGCCGAAGCTGACGCAGTCCCGCACGCCGCTCCATCCGGCGGGGTCAACGGGGGGCTTCCAGCGCAGCCTGCCCACAGGGGGTGCGGCGAAGGGGATGCCGCGGAACTCCGTGATGCCTTCGTAGCGGCCGGAATGCTCCAGGCCCCGCACAGCGCCATAGCTTGTTTTTACTGTTCCAATATAGTTCGCCATTTTCAATGCGCCTCGATTCTTTCGGCCCGGGTCAGTCCTTCACGCAGGAGAACAGCCATTCCTTTACGCCGTCGATTTCATACACCACCGGCCAGGTGCAAACGTGGTTGGTGACCGGATTGTCGTTTTTGCCGGCAGGCACCACAGAGCTGCCATCAAAGACGGTGTAACGCATATCCACCGCATCGTGGGTGGCCTGCTCCGCCAGGCGGTTCAGCGTCTGCGGGGGCAGCTTCGCATCCCAGTAGTAGCGGCCGAAGGTGACGCCCTTTTGCTCCAGGGCGTCCACCACGGCATTCATGCCGGGGAAGGCCCGCTCGTCATGGTTGGAGACCAGAATCCAGAACTTGCAGCCGGTGCAGGCCGCTGCCATCCGGTCCGCGTCCCACTGACCGGCCACCAGCAGGGAGGCAGTGAAGTAGTCCGGGTACTGGATATTCATCTCGCAGAAGGTCATGCAGCCCATGGACTGGCCGGTGGCGTAGACCCGCTTCTCGTCCACGCTGTAGGTCGCCCGGATGCTGTCGATCAGACCCTTGACGGTGTCGATCTCCTTATCCGAATTCTGGCTGACCTGAGGGGCGACCACGATGCAGGGATGTTTGGCCTGCCACTCCGGTTTCGCCCAGGTCAGCGCACCGTTGCCCTGCATCAGGGTGATTCTGGGGTCCTGCCCCCGGACGCCCGCGTCGTGGATGAACACCACCAGCGGATACTGCCGGGCGGGGTCGTATCCCTCCGGCAGGTAGAGATTGTAGTTGACCCCCTGATACTGCTTCTGCTGGAACCGGCAAATCAGCGGCTCGTCCACCTCAGTGGACGCACCCCACTGGCCGTCCGGGGCAATGACGGTGCCGTCCGCCGCGGTGATGTCCGCTGTCTGGAGGACCCGCACCACCTTGGAGGCCGGTATGGTATCATGGGGCTTGCGGGGCTTCTTCTCCGCCTCCGGCTGCTCCTCGCCGTCCTTTTTCAGGTGCTTCTTGCCCTCCGGTATACTGTCGGGCTGCAAAATCACGGCAGAGGCCACATCCTTCAAATCCAGGCTGAGAATCACGTCGCAGCCCTGGACGGAGACGCCGCAGACGGTGCGGTTCTCCACCTGATAGGCGTCCGCCAGGCTCAGGTCGGGGGCGATGGGCTTGTCATAGGACAGGCACACGCCGTAAATCTTCTGTCCGTCGGGGTAATTTTCCGTCAGGCAGGTCATCTTTGTTATATGATTCATGATTTTCCTTCTTTCATATCGTTGAGCAGTTCTGTGGCGGCGGCCAGCAGGCGCTCCGCCGAGCCGGGCATAAAGGGCGAGTTCTGGCACTGGAATTGAACAGACCGGTAGGCCTCCTCCTCCGGCATGCACTTGTCGCAGCCGTTGACCATGATGGCCAGGGCGGTGGTTTCACCGGGGAAGGCGTCGGCCAGCTGCACGGAGGTGGCCCCGTTGGTTTCCGGCTGGACGCCCACCAGATTGAAGCTCCCCAGGGTCATGGCATAGACATCCAGAGTTTTCTCCCCGTCCGGGGTAAAGGTCATGGATTTGGCGGGGCGGATGGAGCCAAGATTCCGGTTCATCGCCTTGGTCTGGAAGGTGCAGCTGCGCTGACCGGTGCGCAGCACCGGCTCGGTATACGTGGCAATGCGCCGCCAGACCCGCAGCACATCGGCCTCCAGCGCTGCGCTGAGGGCGGACAGCAGGGCGTAGCCGTCTTCCCCCAGGGAAACCTTCCGGAACTGGCCCAGATGGTCCGGCGCTTCGCTGTTGGCTTTCAGCACTGGTTCCTGGTCTCCGGCAGCGCCGCACAGGAACATGGCCACAAAGTCCCCGCCAAACTCCTGCTCCAGGCTGGTGCTGGTGACGCCGCTGATGTCGCCGGAGATCAGCCCGGTGCCGTCCGGATTCCGGATGTCGCTGGTCACGCAGGGGCGGATGCCCAGGTTGTACAGCAGGGCCAGAGGGGTGCCGTCCGTCCGGTCGATCCGCAGCACATGAAGGCTGTGGTCGCAGGGGGCCTCCGGGTTGCTCCCCAGCCACCAGCCTTCCTCTGTGGGGAGGTTGCGGCTGACGTTGACGGCGCTGCGCCCGGTGCCCCAGCCCACGACGGCCTCCGTCCTGGCGGCCAGGGCCTGCCCGGCGGCTTCCTCCAGCGCGGCGCAGTAGGCGTCCTCCAGCAGCGCGCACCTGCGGACCGTCTCCGGGTCCCGCTGACCGCCGGGGCCGTGGGGTTTCCCCTCTTTGGGGGCGGGCCAGATGTGGGGGCCGCAGAAGGAGTGGGTCAGGGTGATCCAGACATTGTCCGGAGCGGTGTCCAGCGCCCGGCTGGCCAGGTCACGGAACCGGTCCCGGGTATCGTCAAAAATGGAAGTGATCTCAATGGAAACCAGGGCGAAGCGCACGGTTCCCTCCAGGAGCAGTACACGAACGTGCAAATCGTCATGGGTGCCGATGAAACCGTCCAGTGGCAGGCAGCCGTTGTCCAGCCGAACGGGCGCAATGCCCGCCCCTGCCTGAAAGGTGTTGTGATGCATAGCAGAGCCTCCTAATGGCTGCGCAGGGGGTTACAGCTTCCGGTACTCCGTGGGGGTCAGGCCCTCCAGCTTGCGGAAGTTTCGGGTCAGCGTGTCCACGCTGCTGTAGCCCACACTTTGCGCAATCGCCGCGACGGTCATGTTGGTGTTCTTCAGCAGCTCCTTGGCCTTGGCGATGCGGCGGAAGGAGATATACTCCGCAATGGTGCGGTTGTACTCCTTCCGGAAGAGGCGGGTCAGGTACTGGAAGCTGATGTTGGAATCCTCACAGACGGCGGCGACATTCAAATTCATGTCGTACAGATTGTTTTCAATGTAATTACAGGCGTGCAGGAGCAGGCCGTCCTCGCTGCGGGTGTTGGAAGTGTGCTGCTCTGCGATTTGGCCGAAAATTTCCGCGGCGGCCTCGTTCAGCTGGGAGACGGAGTTGGCATTGTTCAGCAGCGTGACGGCGTGCTCGGACACCTCCGGCGGGAGGTTGGCCGACAGAACGCCCTCCGCCAGCACGTTTGCGATGGAGACCAGGCGATGGCTGGCGGTCACATAGTTCGACCGGAGGGGCACAACGTGCTCCGCCAGGATGGCGTTCACCATGCCGGGCACCAGGTCGAACTTCTCTGTCAGCGTGGTGTTGATCAGGATGTGTTCCTTGCGGAGGAAGGTGCCGTCCAGCAGCATGGCCTGATTGGAGTCCAGGTCCTCCTGGAATACCACCTGGGCCTTGCTGTCAATGGAGTGCAGGAAGCTGTGCAGCTGCAAAATCTCCTGATAGGCGTCCGGCAGCGCGGCGGGGTTTGGGCACAGACTGCTGACGATGACCTGGGTGTGAATGTTGTAGGTTTCCCGGAGCAGATTGTTGACCTCTGTGCAGACCCACTGGACGTTCTCCCGGAAGTCCTCCTCCCGGTCGGCGCCAAAGACCATCAGAATGTTGGAATGATCTGTGCAGGAGGTGAAGCGCAGCTTCCCGCCGGACAGCCCCTCCAGAGAGGAGTTGATCATGACGCTGATCATGGCGGAGACGTCGCTCTTCCGCCGCCTTCCCGGCAGCAGCTCCTCAATGTTGGACAGGGAAAAGGCCACCACATAGTACTTGCCGCAGGGGGACTGGAGTTGTGCCTGGGCCAGCAGCGCCTCATCCGGCTCCGGCTCCAGATACTTTCCAAACAGGATATTCCGCAGGGTGGTGCTGACAGCCCGCCGGTCTGCATCGTCCTGCTGCATCCGAAAGTCCGTCAGGGCGGAGCGCACTTTGGCCAGAACTTCCTCATAGCTGCCATAGGACGTGCTGTTTTGGGGCAGCGCGTCCACCAGCGAGGAAATTTCCTGATAGCGTTTGGACAGGCTGCGCCAGACATAGGCAACGGCCAGGGCCAGCAGCAGCAGGAAATATACGGCAAAGGCAATCAGGATCACGCGGAGGGGCTTTGCGTACTCGGCGTCCAGGACGGCCACCATGTAGGCGTACTCGCCCTCCTCCAGGTAGGCGCAGGACACCTGTGCATCCAGAAATTCGTTGACGTAGTCGTTATCATACCAGTCCGGGTCTTCCGCCACGGTGGTGGAAAAGACGGAGCAGAGGTAGTGACCGCTCTCCTGACTGAACAGGCAGCAGAAGTCGGCCTCCAGGTCATAGAAGAGGTGCAGGAACTCCCGGGTCTTCATGGAGACGACCATGTTGCCCAGCGCCTCGCCGTCCTCTCCGTAGATGGTGATGACGAAGTAGGGGGCATAGCCGCTGCCGTTCAGCAGGGTCAGCTGGCGCTGGCCGCTGGCGATGGGGGACACCAGATCCGCCTCGTCCGCCCCCAGCCGGGACTGGATGGCGCTGAGGGAATCATAGGAGTAGTAGCCGCTGCCGGCGAAGATGTGGTTCAGCCGGGGACTGATCACATAGATCTCATCCACATAGGTGCTGGCGTCCCGGACGGAGGCGATGAAGCTGCAAAGCTCCAGCGGCGCTGCGGCGTCCTCATCGCCTTCCAGCATGCTGAGAAAGACCGGGCTGCCCAGCAGCACATCGCTGGCGAACTGCAGGTCGCTGAGCATCGTGTCGCACTGCGCCTGGAAGTGCTGCACCAGGAGGGACAGATGATCGTCCTCCTGCTGCACCACGACGTAGCGCACGCCCACCAGCAGCGACACTGCCATCACCAGAGAGAGCAGCAGATAGATGAAATAGGAACGCAGGTCCCACAACAGCTTCCGCCACTGGCGCCGGAAAGATTTTATGAAATGTTCCCTCGGCATGATAAAAACACCACCACAGAATTTCAGATGATGGAATCCTGTTCAAGAGCAGCTTGCGCTTTCTCTTAAAATGAGCGGTCGACTTTCTACAAATGCCTGTATGAATATCGGCCACATATCCCTTGTGGCAATTCTACAATAAAAAACCGGGCGAATGCAAGGGCAAATGAGCAAATAAGACAAAAATGCGGGTCAAATAAAATTTGCGGGCTGCTATTTTTAAAAATAGTTTTATGAAATGAAGGCCAAAAAATTTACAAAAGTTTCACAAAAAACGGCGGCACAATTTCTGCTTCTTTACAAAAAGAGCGTTTTTTATATAATGGACACAAGAACCAGGGCGCGGCAGGGCGCGGCTGTCCCGGCGGACGCCGGCAGTTCCCATCTTGCCACATATCCCTTATATGTGTCCGACGGAGCCAGCCCACCCTGCGATCTGAAAATCTTATCATTCAATGAAAGGAAGAACCAAACCATGAAAAAGCACGCGAAATTCCTCTCCCTGTTTCTGGCCCTGGCCATGTGCCTGAGCCTCCTGGCCGGGTGCGGCAGCTCCGACTCCGGCAGTTCCGGAGGCACCAGCTCCGGTTCCGACGACACTTCAAGCTCCGCCGACGCTTCGGAGGACAGCGGCAGCGGTGACGAAGCGGAAGAAACAGACGGTTACGTTCTGGATGAACTGACCGTCTCCTGCAGCAGCGACGGCGGCACCTTTGACCCCTACACCCGTGGCGGCTGGGGCAAGATGGCCGTGGGCGACCTGATCTTCCAGTATCTGGGCGACCTGGACAATGAAGGCACCGTACATTGGACCATTGCCAAATCCGTGGAGGCCGAGGACGACGGCCTGACCTACACCATCACTCTTTGGGACTGCGTCTATGACTCCATCGGCAACAACATCACCGCCGAGGACGTGGTTTGGAGCTTTGAGAAGTACCGTGACGAGGGCCTGGGCTCCAGCTTTAACTTCGATCATTGGGAAATCATCAGCGATTACGAGCTGCAGTGGGTCTGCACCTCCGAGTTCGTCGCCGGCGAGCTGGAGAAGAACCTGACCAACTTCCCCATCCTGGATCAGGAGACCTATGAGGACTACTGCGGCGGCACCATGGCCAACAACCCCATCGGCACCGGCGCCTATGTGCTGACCAGCTACACCGTCGGTTCCGGCTTTGTGCTGGAGGCCAACGAGGACTTCTGGATGAACAGCTTGGATGAGGACGACGTGGACCTCTGGGTCTACAGCTATCAGAACGTCCGTCAGATCAACTATGAGATCATTCAGGATACCTCCTCCATCGCCATGGCCCTGGAGAACGGCGACATCGACATTGCCGACACCCTGAGCAACGCGGACATCACCGCCTTCTCTGAGAATGACGACTTCAACATGGTTCTGATGCCTGTCACCGCGGCCACCGGCATTATCTTCAACTGCAGTGACGACTCCGTCTGCGGCAGCCTGGAAATGCGTCAGGCAATCTGCTACGCACTGGACTGCGCCACCATCGCCGCCAACTGCGAAGCCTTCCCCACCTATCAGGTTTACGGCGTCGCCCCCAACGGTGTGGACGCACCGGAGAACTGGCTCACCGGCGAGGACCGGGACTACTATGACTACGACCTGGAGAAGGCAAAGGAGCTGATGGAAGAAGCCGGTTACAACGGCGAGACCATCACCCTGGCCTATGGCAGCTCCACGCTGAACGACTACCTGGCCACCACCATCCAGTCCATCCTGAACGAGGCCGGCATCATCGTCGAGCAGGAGCTCTGGGACAAGACCGTGGAGGACCAGAAGAAGTATGAGACCACCGAGTGGGACATCCGCCTGAGCACCTTCGGCGGCGGCACCTATGTCAACCAGATCATCAAGCAGTTCAGCGCTGACAGCGTTTCCGCCTACCTGGAAGAGGGCATGAATATGTTCTTCGACATCAACCCCGCCGCTGAGGATCTGCACTACGCCGTGCGGAACGAGGGCACCGTGGAAAGCATGGAAGCCTGGGATGAGGAGTTCACTTACAACTGCTGCTACGCCTACGCCGTCATCGGCTACTCCAACCAGACCGCCTGCCGCGCCGGGCTGAACGTGCCCGTGGGCAAGTCCAACGAGAGCCTGATGCCCAACGCCGTGACCCTGGACGAATAATTTCTGAACCACAGCCAGACACATAACAAAACCGTCAGGGATACCGCACCGGCGGTATCCCTGATTCAAAAGAGGAGGTAAGATTTGTGGTAAGATACGTCATTCGCCGGTTACTGATCACCATTCCCATCATCGTTGCCGTGGCCATCATCGTGTTTACGCTGATGTACTTCGTCCCCGGCGACCCCGCCGTCCTGATTCTGGGCGAGGCGGCCTCTGAGGAAGAGCTGGCAGCCATGCGTGAATACCTGGGCATCAACCGGCCCTACATCGTCCAGCTGCTGGACTATCTGAAACAGCTGTTTATCGACTTTGATCTGGGCACCTCCTGGATCTACAAAACCAACATCTCCACCGAGCTGTATAACCGTATGCCCACCACCTTCGCCATCTGCGTGTACAGCATTCTGGTCAGCGCCTGCCTCGGCATCCCGCTGGGCGTCATGGCCGCTGTCAACCAGGACCGCTGGCCGGACAAGCTGGTGCTGTGGATGTCCAGCATTTTCACCTGCATCCCCAACTACTGCTGGGCCCTGCTGTTCATCGTCGTGTTCGCCCTGAATCTGGGCTGGTTCCCCATTTACGGCGTCAGCCAGGGGTGGAAGTCTTATGTGCTGCCGTGCCTCTCCATCCTGATGGGCAGCTTTACCGGCCTGGCCCGGCAGACCCGCTCCAGTATGCTGGAGGTCATCCGGTCGGACTACGTCACCAGCGCCAGGGCGCAGGGCTACTCCCGCAACACGGTTTACTACCTCCACGCGCTGCCCAACGCCCTGATCCCCATCATCACCATTCTGGGCACCCAGTTTGCGGCGGGGCTTGGCGGAACCCTGATTCTGGAGACCATCTTCTCCATCCCCGGTGTCGGTCTGTATGTCACCGGCGCCATCACCAAGCGGGACTATCCGGCGGTCATGGGCTGCGTGGTGTTCCTCGCCATCCTGTTCTGTCTGATCATGCTGGGCGTGGACGTCCTCTATGCCGTAGTGGATCCCCGTGTCAGAGCGCAATATGAAGCAAAAGGTGCGAAAAGGAGGCATAAAGCATGACGGCCAACGAAGTAAAGACCCCCGGCACCGGGACCCCTCCTGTGGAAGAAGAAGAGCGCAAGCAGTCCGGCACCCGCGAATTCCTGAGCCGGCTGGCGCATAACCACCTGGCCATGTTCGGCGGGATTGTGTTCCTGATTATCATCATTCTGGCAGTTTTCGCAGACAAAATTGCCCCCTACGATTACATGACCATCAACATGGACGAGACCTACCTCCGTCCCAGCCTGGAGCATCTGTTCGGCACCGACCAGTATGGCCGTGACATCTTCAGCCGCGTGCTGTACGGCGCGCGCTGGAGCCTGCTGCTGGGCTTCGGCTCCACCATTTTCAGCACCGTGTTCGGCATCATCGTGGGCAGCATCGCCGGTTACTTCGGCGGCATCGTTGACTCCGTCATCATGCGGTTCATCGACATCCTGCAGTGCATCCCCGGCACGCTGCTGACCGTTTGCATCGCCGTCATCCTGGGCTCCGGCATGTGGAACACCATCTTCGCCATGGGCTTTGGCGGAATCTGGGGCACGGCCCGTATGCTCCGAGGTCAGATTCTGACAGTGCGGGGCCAGGAATATGTGGAGGCGGCGAAGGCCACCAACTGCAACGATTTCCAGATCATTACAAAATATGTGCTGCCCAACTCCATCCAGCCTATCATCGTCCAGTCCTGCAGCCACATCGGCGGCGCAGTGACCCAGGCCGCCGGCCTGAGCTTCCTGGGCCTCGGCATTCAGCCCCCCTATCCGGAATGGGGCGCCATGCTGAATGACGGCCGGGCGTACCTGCGTTACTATCCCAATATGCTGCTGGCCCCCATCGTCATGATCGCGCTGACCGTTCTGGCCACCACTTTCTTCGGCGACGGCCTGCGGGATGCGATGGATCCCAGACTGAAAGAGTGAGGAGGTGTCTGCTGTGAACTTTGAACATCGGAAAGAGAGACCGGAGGACGGCAAGCATCGTCACGGAGACGGCGACGGACGCCGCCATCACGGCCATCGGGGCGACCCCGGCAAACAGTTTCACCGGGGCGACAAACTGCTGAAGGTAGAAGACCTGTCGGTGGAGTACACCTCCGGCAAAAAGGTGGTTCACGCCGCCAACCATGTTTCCTTTGAGCTGAACCGGGGCGAGTCCCTGGGCATCGTGGGCGAGTCCGGCTGCGGCAAATCCACCGTGGCCAAGGCCATCCTCCGCATCCTGCCCGACCGGGGCGCCCGCATCAGCGGCGGCAAAATCATGTTCAAGGGCGAGGACCTGGTGACCATGCCGGAAAAGACCATGGAGAAAATCCGCGGCGCGGAGATCTCCATGGTGTTCCAGGACCCCATGACCGCCCTGAACCCGGTCAGACGCATCATCGACCAGGTCAGCGGCGTCATCCGCCTGCACAACCCTGAGCTGACCAAGAAAGAGGCGGAGCAGCGGGGCATCGACATCCTGGGCACCGTGGGCATCACCCCCGACCGGGTGCGGGACTATCCCCTCCAGTTCTCCGGCGGTATGCAGCAGCGTGTGGTGGTCGCCATCGCCCTGTGCTGCAACCCGGAGCTGCTGCTGGCCGACGAGCCCACCACCGCCCTGGACGTGACCATTCAGGCCCAGGTGCTGGAGATGATGAAGGGCCTGATGACCCAGCGCAACACCGCGCTGATTCTGATCACCCATAACCTGGGCATCGTGGCCGACACCTGCGACAACGTGGCTGTGTTCTACGGCGGCGAGATCGTGGAGTACGGCAGCAAGGAGGAGATTTTCAAGAACCCCTCCCATCCCTACACCATTGGCCTGTTCGGTGCTGTGCCGGATATCCACTCCAAGGTAGACCGGCTGACGCCGGTGGCCGGCATCATGCCGGAGCCCTCCGACCTGCCTGCCGGCTGCAAGTTCCACACCCGCTGCCCCTACGCGACCGAGTGCTGCATGAACGGCGACGTTCCGGTGGTGTCCCTGGGCGGCACCCACATCTGCCAGTGCCATAACATTCAGACTGTGCAGGAAGCAAACAAAAAGGAGGCGACGGCATGAGTACATTGGTGGAGGTCAAGGGGCTGAAACGCTACTTCGACGTCCCGAAGGGAACGCTTCACGCCGTGGACAATGTGGATATGGCCTTTGAGGAAGGCACCACCATGGGCGTCGTGGGCGAATCCGGCTGCGGCAAAAGCACCCTGGCCAGAACGATTATCCATTTGCAGGAGCCTACCGACGGCAAGATTTACTTAAACGGCAAGGATGTCACCCATGTGAGCAAGCGTGAGCTGCCCAAGCTGCGGGAGCAGATGCAGATCATCTTCCAGGACCCCTATATGACCCTGAACCCCCGGTATACCGTAGAGGACACATTGAAGGAGCCGCTGGCACACTCCGGCCGCTATGACAAGGGCTCGCTGGACAAGGAGATTCGCAGGCTGATGGACATGGTGGGCATCTCCGGCCGGCTGCGCATGGCCTATCCCCATGAGCTGTCCGGCGGCCGCCGCCAGAGGGTCGGCATCGGCCGGGCCCTGGCCATGAACCCCAAGTTCATCGCCTGTGACGAGCCGGTTTCCGCTCTGGACGTGTCCATTCAGGCCCAGATTCTGAACCTGCTCCAGGACCTGCAAAAGGAATACGGCCTGACCTATATGTTCGTCACCCATGACATGAGCGTGGTGAAGCATATCTCCCACAAAATCAGCGTCATGTACCTGGGGCAGGTGGTGGAGACCGGTAGCACGGACGACCTGTTCGACAACCCCCTCCATCCCTATACCAAGGCGCTGCTCAGTGCCATCCCCACCATCGACATTGACAAGCCGAAGAACCGCATTCAGCTCCACGGCGAGCTGATGAGCCCCATCAATCCCAAGCCGGGCTGTCGGTTTGCCCCCCGCTGCCCCTACGCCACAGAGGCGTGCAGCCAGCCCATGTCCCTCCGGGAGGTCACGCCGGGGCATCTGGTGTCCTGCTGCCGGGCAGAGGAGCTCAGCGACAAACAGCCGGTGACGGCAGGAGGTGCGGCGGAATGTCAGAACTGAAACTGAAAGCCGGCGCAGGCGGCGCGGCAATCGCCTTTCCGGCGGATATGTTCCCCACGGACGGCTTCTGCGGCGTCCACGACGCCCCCCACGTCCGGCTGCTGGTGCTGGACTGCGGGGTAAAGGCTGCGGTGGTGGCGGCAGAGCTGGTAAACGTGCCCTTCGACGCCATCGACCAGATACGCAAGCTGGTGGAGGAGGGCACCGGCGTTCCCTATGAGAATGTCTGGGTTCACGCCACCCACGCCATCACCACCCCCCACGCCCCCAGAGACCCGGCCATCCCCAAGGGCCTGGATATTAAAAACATCATAAACAGCCGACCTTCAACTAAGAGTAGAAATCGGTGG
>JAJQBL010000138.1 GCA_021203325.1 Clostridiales bacterium
CCGGACTTCATATAGAGGTCGGCAAAGGTCTTGGTCGGGTCATCGAAGCAGCCCGGATTGTTGGCCTCCAGATTGTCCACCATCTTTGCCACAACCCACTTGGGCGTGAAAATCTGATTGGTTTTCTGCGGCGGGATGTAGTCGAAGATGTCCTCGTCATGCGTCTCGTCGAAATAATTCGCAAGCTCCTGTTTCTTGTTCCAGAATTCTTCCACAGAGTCATCGAACACAACTTCATCAAAAAGCTGCCCGTCGAAGTGCTGTGTCTCCCCGGTTTCGGGGTCTTGGTAATCGCCGCCGTCCCGCAGGAAACGGAACTCGTCCTCAGTAATGCCGGTCACTTCCAGAAATACATCGTCCTCAGTGTAATCGTCAAAGTTGGCAAGGGTCAAATGTCCGTCGCCATAAGCCATGATAAAGCTGGGAATGGTGCGGGAGAAGCCACGCAAATGCGCCCGAATGTCGTCCTCGATGGTTCGCTTTTCCTGCTCGGCTTTGTGCCGTTCCAGATTTTCCACGATCTCCTGGGGCTTTTCCTGTACCGTCTGGTCAACGGCCTGCTGCGCCGATTCCACGAAGGTTCTCATAGCGTCCTCAACAGTGGCCTTGTAATCCGTCTCGGCAGCGGCAACCTGTTCCTCAGTTGTGGCTTCACGACGGCGGCGATCCAGTTCGGTCTTGGCGATCTGCGTCTGCTGGGCGAAGTCGCCTTTGATGGTCGCAAACCTCCGGTCAATATCCTGCTCGACCTGTCGCTCCATCCGGGACTGCGTGCCTTTCTTGACTGAGTAGCCGTCCATAATCGGAGCCATGACATCCCGTTTCACCGTCTCTTTGACTGCATCCACAAGATGGTCAACATTCTGTGTGAGCTGGTCAACAGTGCTGCTTTCCCGTACCATGTCCACGGACGGGGCAAGCGCCGCTCCCATGTCCTCATACAGTTTATCTCCAAAGATGTCCTGAGTTCTCCCGATGACGATTTCCCTCGGAATATCCACCTCGCCGGTTTCATCTACCGGAACATCCCCGATGTGGTCAAGGGCGTCGTTGTTCTTTACTTTGCTGGTTTCCTCCTGGGCGGGAGCCAGCTTTTCGACGATTTCCTTTACAATGCCGGGAGCGCCGAACACGTTGCTGATATTCTGGAACAGGAAGTTGGACATAAAGCCATGCCGGACAACCTCCTGGCTCTTGAGCCTTCTGGGGATGGACAGCACCTGCGCTGCGTCCAGCTCCACCATTTTCCCCTCGCTGTCCTCGCCCAAAACAGGGAAGAAGTTCAGCAGTCTGCGGATATTGTCTTTTCTGTCCTCGCCGGTGCCTCGGCCATTCACAGTATCGGACAGCAGATTGTTGGCAAACTCATCAAAGATAATCAGTGTCCGGGCCGGGTCGAAATCGAACACATAGGCTGTCTCTTTACGGAACCGCTGCCCGTCTACGGTAAGCACACACGGGTTCTGCGCCCGGAATGCCGCCTGCATATAAGAGGATGGGCTTTGCAGATTGCACAGCATCAACACGCCGCTCCACTCCGGAATGGTCACGCCCACGGTGAGCTGCCCCACGCTGAGTGTGATGGTTTTCTCATGGTTTGCGATTGCTGCCTTCACCTTATCGAAGGACTTCTGTGCTTCTTCATCCTCGTCCAGTCTGCCGTCTCCGGCGGCAAGAACGATCTCATACTCGGAAAAGACTTCATCCTCTCGCAGCAGCTTGGCCAGCGCCTTGCAGCTATCCACCCGGTTCAGCATCCAGAGGGTATGCGACAATTCTTTCCGAAGCTGAGGGGTAGAGAAGGGATACTTTTCCTGGGTCACAAGGGCGTGCAGGAATTTTTTGATGTCGGCTTCATGGATGAACTTTCCGCTCTCGTTGGTGGCGAAAAATTCATTCAGGTCAAAGGCATAGTCCACCGTCCCGTCCTCGCCGGACAGGTCAAGCCCTTTCTGCACCTTGTCATAGATCATGTTGGAGAGCTGATAGGTGTACATAGCCAGACGGGGCAGCGTCTCATAGGGATTGTACGCCTCGCCAGTCCAGCTTGCTTTTTTCTCCTGCTCGTCCGCATAAGACCAGTTGAAAATCTGCTTCTCGCTGAACTGTCCGCTTGCCAGGGCTTTGAACGGCGTCCCTGAAAGATACAGCGTGTACTTCCGGCTGATGTTGCGGAACGCCCGGTCGGTACGCATGGTGTCAATGCCTTCCTGGGCTTCGTCGATAATCAGCAGGTCGAAGTCCATGCCGTGGGTCTTTTCACCATAGCCATTGACATATTCTTTCGCCATCCATTCCAGCTTTTCATACGCCCCGCCGAAATAGACGGAACCTTTCAACCCCTGTAAAGATTCAAAGGCCACAATACCCCTGTCATCCTCATAATTCCGGGCTTCCATGGACGCTATAAATTCTTTGTAGCTCATGACGCCGGGTTTGCCCCGCAGAGCATCGGTATCGGAGACAAAGCACAGCTCCCCACGCCAGCCAATGAACTTGTTAAAATCCTCTGACCAGGAGTTTGCAATGCTGGGGCGGTTGGTGACGATCAGCACCTTTGTCAGCCCCATCTGCCGGATCAGGTCATAGCTGGTCAGCGTCTTACCAAAGCGGGGCTTGGCATTCCAGAGAAATTCGGTGCCGTCGTTTTCAAAGTATTCTTTTGTCATCTGAACAGCCCGCTGCTGTTCCTCCCGCAGAGAATAGCTGTCGCCGGTTTCGGGAACCGGAACTTCTCTGCTGGCGAAGGAATAGAAGTATTCTTTGGAATGAGGGATGTCCAGATGGAACCACTCGGTATTGGGCGTCCGTTCCACCTTCCGCTGGGTGGTCAGGTAGCGGTGGAAGTCGTGGTCGGTGAAATACTCGCCGGAACCGTCGGTATACATGGCGTTATTCTTCCACGCCAGCCGCCAGCGCACATCGGCAGTGTGGGTCTGCTCCGCAATGCGTTCTTCGACGGACTGCTTCTCGGTGTAGCCGATTTTGACCCACCCGTCATGATAGGCGACGCCCGGTGTGGTGTAGGCGTAGATCATGGGAATGACACGTTGAAAGGATTTGATATTGACAGTCTCCATCAGCTCATCTCCTTTACGTGCGATTCGATAAATGCGATTTCCTTCTCGTCCAGGCCATACTTGGCATAGAGCTGCTGGTCGAT
>JAJQBL010000096.1 GCA_021203325.1 Clostridiales bacterium
CCTGTTTTTGGGCAAATTGCCTCTTGACAAAGGTCATTACATATCAGGCAACAGAAAGGGGGCGCAGCGGCGTCTGCAGTTCAGAAGGCATCAACAAAAAGAAATGGAGGCAAAAAAATGTTTGCAAAAGGAGCATCGTCTCAATTTAAAACGCGCGCATTGATTCTTTTGGTCATTGGCTTCGTGACCATGTACTTCTCCGGCTGCTTCGGCACCGACATCATCAACGTCATCCAGAATCCCATTATGGAGAAGCTGGGCTGCACCGCCACCCAGGCCGTTCTGGGTTGGACCATCGGCGGGTATTCCGTCATCCTCCTCTCCTTCTTCTTCAGCACCATCATCATGAAGAAGGGCATCCGGGAGTTTGCCACCGCCTGCTTCATTATCATGGCCGTCGGCGCGGTGCTGGTGGGCGTGGGCTATAACATCGGCGGCGGCGCCGGCTCTGCCCTGATCATCGTGGGCGGCTTCCTGCTGAAAAACTTCCTGATGGGCCTGCAGGTTTCCGTCTTCCAGATGGTCGCCCTCTGGTTCAACCAGACCCGGGGCTTTGCCCTCGGCCTGATGGGGGCCGCCTTCGCGCTGGATAACGCCACCTCTTCCACCGGCCTGTCCATGCTCTACAACGGCCTGGGCTTTACCAGCATGATGATGGTCACCGCCGTCATCCTGGTGGCCCTGGGCGTCGTGACCTTCCTGTTTGTCCGCACCGCGCCCCAGGAAGTCGGTCTGACGCCGGACGGCCTTCCGGTGCAGGCCCCTGCTGACGGCCATGAGGAGCAGGGCCCGCAGGAGTTCCAGTCCAAGTGGACCCTGGGCAAGCTGCTCAAGCTCAAGGAGAGCTGGGCTATTATGATCGGCATGGGCGTGTTCAGCCTGACCCTGGCCGCTGTCATCTCACAGTTCTTTAACAGCCTGATGAGCATGGGGCTGGAGATGTCCACCTGCAGTATGTATATGCTGATTTTTGGCCTGCTGGGTATTGTGATGTCCCCCATTTATGGTAAAATGGTAGACAAGCTGGGTGCGCCCAAGGCAGGCGTGGTCTGCGCCGTTCTGTATCTGGTCTCCATCGCCGGATTTGCCTTCAAGATCCCCGTTGTGGCGGCCCTGGGCCTGACCTTCTTCGTAGGCTCCCCCGTCATCCAGCCCGCCCTGACCATCCATGTCTTTGGTGGCCGGGAGTACCAGTCCGCCAACCGGTATCTGTCCATTGGCGTCAACCTGATTGCCGCCTGCGGCGTCCCCTTTATGACCATCTTCTTTGACGCCACCGGCTCCTATCAGATGGCCTACTATGTGCTGCTGGCCCTGAATGCGGTGGTGGTGCTGCTGATGCTGACCTGCAACAAGAGCTATGCGGACGACTGACCCGGTAGCATAACCGAAAACCGAAAGCGAGGACAGCAGCAATGAAAACCAACGAAATCAACATCCGCGACCCCTATGTGCTGGTACATGAGGGAAAATACTACCTGTACGGCACCCGCTCGGAAACCTGCTGGGGCGACATGGACGGCTTCGACTGCTATGTCAGCAGCGACCTGGAAAACTGGGAAGGCCCCATTGAGATTTTCCACCGGCCGGAGGGCTTCTTCGCCACCCAATATTTCTGGGCGCCGGAGTGCTACTTCTATCACGGCAGCTTCTACTTTGTCACCACCCTGGGCGGGCCGGACTTCAAAAAGGGCATCTATGTGCTGAAGGCGAACCGGCCGGAAGGCCCTTACGCGCTGTACAGCCAGCGGCTGACCCCGGAGGACTGGGTCAGCATCGACGGCACCCTTCACTGCGAAAACGACAAGGTCTATCTGGTCTTTTCCCACAGCTTTGAGGACGGCGATGAGGCCAACATCTCCGTGTTGGAGCTGGCGGAGGATCTGTCCCATGCTGTCGGCGAGCCGAAGATGCTGTTCCTGGCCAGTGAAGCGCCCTGGGCCAGGCCCTTCCCCTGGGCCAAACAGGAGTTTGGCATTGAGGGCGACTGCTACTTCACCGACGGCCCCAGCCTGCAGCGGATGCCCAGCGGCGAGCTGTATATGCTCTGGTCCAGCTGGGGCACCAACGGCTATGCCGTAGGGGTGGCCCGCTCCGCCTCCGGCTCCATCGACGGCCCCTGGGAGCAGGCCCCCAAAGCCGTCTGGCCGGAAAACGGCGGCCACGGCATGATGTTCCAGGATTTGCAGGGAAATCTGATTTTCACCCTCCACTATCCCAATGACAAATACGCAGAGCGTCCCACCTTCCACAGGCTGGTGGAGACGGCGGATCAGACACTGGAGCTGGCGGACAGATAACCCAAAACCGGACAAAACCGTGCATCCTCAGAGCAGGATGCACGGTTCCTCAAAATCATTTCACAACGGCGGTTACGGCGTCTCATCGTCCAAAAAAGTCCCCTGATGCTGCTTTCGGTACTGGGTGGGGGACAGGCCGGTGCTGTGCTTGAAGGCTCTCGAAAAATGGTCCGGGCTGTTGTATCCCACCAGCTCCGCGATGTCATTGACCGACCGGTCGGAATAGATCAGATATTGCACCGCCAAATTGATTTTTTGCTGGGTGATGATCTCGGTGAAATACATCCCGGTGGCCAGCCTGATCTGCTTGCCCAGATACGCCTTTTCGTAGTGGAAGAGCTCCGCCAGACAGGACAGGGTCACCGTCTTGAAATTGCTCTGGATGTAGGTCAAAATAGCGGGCATTTGGGACATGATGGAGTCGTCCGAGGAGTACTGGAGGTAGGTCTTGCTGTAAAGCCGGAGTACCAGCGAGAAAAAGATGGAGATGTAACTGCAACAAATGGCATTCGCATTCTTTAACCCACTGTAATACTCTGTGAAAATGTTCTTGATGATGCCGCAGACCTCAGGACCGGGGGGAATCATAAACAGCAGATAGCCCTGAATGCCGGAATAAAGGCAGTTGTTAAAAAAGGCGGCCAACAGGTCGTTCCCCTTCAATGTGCTGAAAAAGGTGGAGCGAAAGGAACTGCGCCGCAGGCAGAAACACACCACTGTGCTGCCCGGCGACACATAAACCGCATGATTTGTCCCCGGCGCAATGATACACAGTTCCCCTGCCCCCAGCGACTTTTTTTCGGCGGCACATTCCATCTCCAGGGAGCCGTCCAACACATAGTTGATTTCAAAAAAAT
>JAJQBL010000003.1 GCA_021203325.1 Clostridiales bacterium
GTGCGGGAGCGGGTGCCGGGGCGGGAGCGGCAGGGGCCGCCGCAGGCTCCGGCTGGGGGGCCGGTTCGTCCGCTACCTCATAGCTGACCTTAATTTTCGCAGGGCTGGAGCCAATGCCCAAAAAGCCGGTTTTGGCCCGGGCCAGTACCTCCACGGAAACCTCGTCCCGCTCCAGATGGAGCTGACGCAGAGCCTTCTGGATGGCTTCATCTTCCGTCTTGCCGGTTGTTTCAAGATACTTCACAGACATGGTCAATCGTCCTTTCATTCAAATTTGGGCAGGGGCTCAGGATTCCGGTTTCTCGTCCCGGGGAGCGGCGGCGTCCTGCTGAATTTCGGCAAACAGTTCGTCTGCGGATTTGGCCGGTTCGGTTTCCGCGGCCTCTGCGGGGGTATCCGGCGCCTCCACCTGGGGGACCTCCACGGCCGCCTCCGCCGTCAGGGCCTCCGGGGCGGTGTCCGCCGGTTCCGGCTCAGCCTGCTCCAGCTTGTGGCCCCGTTTGGCGTACTCCGCCTCCAGCTGCTGCTCGTCCAGCACGTCGGCGGGGTCCCGGTAGGGGGTCACGGGGTAGCGGTTGGGGTCATAGGCCCGGCCCCGGGCATAGGAGCGCACCCCCACCCGGCTGAACTGGGTGGGCTGGTCCTTGACGCCCTTCTTGGCCTTCTTGGGACGCTTCTTGCCGCGGTTCTTTTTGGCCTCCTCTTCTTGGGCGGCCCGGCGGGCGGCGATCTCCGCCTTTTTCTGTTTTTCCGCTTCCTTGGCCTCCAGCTCACGCTGCTGCCGCTCCGCCTCCATCTTGGCGAAGTCCTTCCGCAGCATGCGGGCGCAGATCAGCTCCTGCAGCGCCGAGAAGATGGCGGAAAAGGCCATGTAGACGCACATACCGGCGGGCATGATGAAGCCGAACCACAGGTACATCAGGGGCATGAGATAGTTCATCATCTTCATGCTGGCGTTGGCGCTGTCGTTGGCCTGGGCCTGCTGGCCGTTGATGGCGTTGGTCTTCTGGCTCAGCTTGGTGTAGCCGAAGTTCAGAGCGGTGACGACGAAGGGAATCAGGAACAGGCCCACGGAGCACCAGACGCCCAGGGTTTCAAAGTTCTCCCAGAACTTCAGCGTGGGGGTCTGGGCCAGGTCGATGCCCAGCATATTGAAGTTGATGGCCTGGAGCTTGTCCGCCCCATCGCCCACGGCGGCCTGGACGGCGGACATCACCTCGCTGTTCTGCATCAGCGAGGCGGCGTGAATCTCCTGATAGGCCGAGGAGCCCAGGTCATAGCCCAGGGCCTGGACGGCCTCGATGGCGGCGGTGACCTGGTCTTCCGTCAGGGCCATCATGTAGAGCAGCGGCCGGCGGATGATATAGTACAGCGCCATCAGGATGGGCAGGGGCAGGAGGGACCACAGGCAGCCGCCCATGGGGTTGACCCCTTCCCGCTCATAGAGCTTTTGCGTTTCCTCATTCAGGCGGTCTTTGTCCTTGCCGTACTGTTTTTGCAGCTTCTGGACTTCGGCGTTCAGGGCGTTCATCTGCATCATGCTGCGCTTGCCCCTGAGGGTCAGGGGAAACAGGACAAGCCTTGTCAGCAGGGTGAAGACGATCAATGACAGGGCGTAGCTGTGGAAGAAGTTGCACATCCACAGCAGGAACCCGCCAAAGAACTGGAGGATGGTGGTGATCATAGTTGGCCTCCTTGGGCGCGTATTTCCATAAAAGGCGGTGGCCTTAAAGGATCGTAAATGGGGAGAGACGGTTGTCCGAAAAGCGGACCGGGGGCAGCGGCGCAGCCTTTCCTCTGTTCTGTAGGGGCGCACAGTGTGCGCCCGCCCGTTTTCTATTTTGGCAAGCCTTCCCGGAGAAAACAGACTTACGCACTTTCTACAGACAAACAGCCCGTTTTCTTCTTCGTTCTCTATTCAGGAAAAGGCGTCTCCGTCCTGGCAAGGCCAGTGAGATGCGAAAGGCTGGCCGGGCGCACGCTGTGCGCCCCTACTGTTTTACCGGGAGCGGAACTGTGACCGCAAAGAAAACAACCCTTTCCGCCTCACGGCACCGGGTCATACTCAATGCTCTTCTGCCGGTGAAAGGGCTGGCATTTGGCCAGCCGTTTGGCGGCCAGCAGGCTGCCCCTGGCGGGGCCGTACTTCTCCACCGCCTCCCTGGCGTACTCCGAACAGGTGGGGATAAACCGGCACCGGGGCGGCAGGCCGGGGGAAATTTGGGTCTGATAAAACCGGATCAGCGCCAGCAGCACCCGCTTCATGCCGTCCCCTCCGGTTTCTCAGGAGGAGTGAGCAGCTTCAGCTGCTCTGCGGCCCGGAGCAGGTCCCGCTCCAGATAGCGGTAGGCGCTGGAGGCGGCCCGGACACGGGCCACCACCACCAGGTCATAGCCCTGGCGGAACTGCCCCTCATGGATGCGGTAGGCCTCCCGGATGCGGCGGCGCACCCTGTTGCGCACCACGGCGTGGCCCACCTTGGTGGAGACGGTGAGTCCCAGCCGGTTCCGCCCCAGCCGGTTCCGGGTGGCGTACACCACCAGATTGGGGCAGGCGACGCTCCGGCCCCGGCGGTACAGCCGCTGAAAGTCCCGGTTCGATTTTAAGGATATGGTATATTTCATAGGAGAAAACCCCTCCGGGCGCAAGACGCCGGGGTCAAATCAAGAAACCTCTGAACAAATGCACTTCGGCGCCTTGCGGTAAATTTCCGCCATAAATGCGTTGCAAAATCTTGAAATCCGTCAGGATTCCTGCGCTTTTGCGCCTTTTTATGACGCAAATTTCCTCGCAATTCGCTCTCGTCCATTTATTCAGAGGTTCCTTAGTGAAAATGCGTCACAGGGGTGGACGAGAACAGACTCATCCACCCCTTGCGAAGCAAATTTGGGATGCTGTATCCTCAGTAAGACAGCACCTTGCGGCCCTTTGCACGGCGGCGGGCCAACACCTTACGGCCATTCTTGGTGGCCATTCTTGCCCGAAAGCCATGCACCTTCTGTGCGTGGAGCTTACGGGGCTGGTAAGTGCGTTTCGTAGCCATGATTTACACCTCGCTTCTTCTCAAGCTCAACCGACCGGCGGGCGCGGCCCTCCGGCGGCAGCAACCAAAATGGGAACAGGGCAAACGATCCCCTTCGTGCGCCGTAACGCACATACAATTATACCGCACAGCTTTTTCCCTTGTCAACCACATTTTTCGTACTTTTTGGAAAAATCTGCGGAAAAGCCGCCGTCCGGTCACACGTCGGTCCAGTTCATGACCTCTTTGCTCTTCACGAAGTATTCCACCCCGGAGTACACCGTGGTCACCAGCATCACCAGATTGCACAGGAAGTCCAGAACGGTGGAGCCCGTCACCGCCAGCATCAGAATGATGCACACCATGGTGGAGGCGGTTTTTACCTTGCCGGACCAGGCGGCGGCGATGACCTTGCCATTGTCCACCGCGATGAGCCGCAGGGCGGAGACGGCGAACTCCCTGGCCAGAATCAGCAGCAGCACCCAGGCCGGGGTGCGCCCCCAGCCCACGAACATACACAGGGCGGACATGGTCAGCATTTTGTCCGCAATGGGGTCCATGAACTTGCCGAAGTCGGTGATCATATCCCGGCTCCGGGCCAGGTGGCCGTCAATAAAGTCGCTGATGCTGGCGATGATGAACACCGCCAGGGCCGCCATCTGGTGATAAGGAAAGTCCCAATAACAGAGCACCACAAAGACGGGAATCAAAAAAACCCGCGCCATGGTGATTTTATTTGCCAGATTCAAAGCTCATTCCTCCTCGCCGTCGGCGGCCTCCCCCATCAGGTCGCCCTCCACCGTGCCGGTGAGCAGCACCGGCAGGAAGGTGCCCGGTTCCGGCCGTCCGGCCACCGTGAAGTACACATGGCCGTCGATGTCCGGGGCGTCGGCGTAGGTGCGGCCCACATAGCAGCCCATGTCCGGGTCGAAGCCCTCCACCAACACCTCCACCGTCTCCCCCAGGCGGCTTTCGTTGTACTCGTCCATCACGTCGCTCTGGACGTCCACCAGCAGGTTCAGGCGGCGTTCCTTCTCCAGGTTGTCCACCTAGCCGGGCATCCTGGCCGCCAGGGTGCCCTCCTCCTGGGAGTAGGCGAACACCCCCGCCCGCACCAGCTTTTCCCGGCGCAGGAAGGCGCAAAGCTCCTCAAAGGCGGCCTCGTCCTCCCCCGGCAGGCCGGTGATGAGGCTGGTGCGGATGACCGCGTCCGGCAGCTTTGCCCGGATATTGTCCAGCAGGGCGACGATCTGCTCCTCCGTTCCCCACCGGTGCATGGACCTTAACAGCCTGCCGTTGCAGTGCTGGAGGGGGATGTCCAGATAGTGGACAAGCTTCGGCTCGGCGGCGATAGTGTCGATCAGCTCCTCCGTCAGGTCGTCGGGGTAGAGATAGTGGAGGCGAATCCAGTGGAAGTCCATTTTGCACAGCGCCCGCAGCAGCTCCGGCAGCTTGTGGGTGTGGTACAGGTCGGTGCCGTACCGGGACACGTCCTGGGCCACCAGCAGCAGCTCCTCCACGCCGCTGTCCGCCAGCGCCTGGGCCTCCGCCAGAATGTCCTCCATCCGGCGGCTGCGGTAGGGGCCGCGGATTTTGGGGATGGCGCAGAAGGCGCAGCCGTTGCTGCACCCCCTCCGCCACCTTCAAATAGGCCAGATAGGGGGGCGTGGTCAGCACCCGCCGCCCCTCCTCGTCGGTGCGGCGGATGTCGCCGTAGTATTCCGGCGTGGTGTCGGCCATGACGTCGTTGACGGCGGCCACGATGTCGGTGTAGCTGCCGGTGCCCAGCAGGCCGTCCACCTCCGGCAGGCTCTCCTTGATGTCCTCCCGGTAGCGCTGGGAGAGGCAGCCGCTGACCAGAATCTTTTTCAGCACGCCCTCCTCCTTGAGCCGGGCCATCTGGAGGATGACGGAAATGCCCTCCTCCTTGGCGGCGTCGATGAAGCCGCAGGTGTTGATGACGCAGACGTCCGCCCCGTCGGCGGGGTCGGCCACCAGCTCGTGGCCGGCGTCCTGCACCAGGGACATCATCTGCTCCAGGTTGATGCGGTTTTTGTCGCAGCCCAGGGAAACGAAGGCCACTCTGTAGTGATTTGTCATTGCATGCTCTCCTTAAACCTGCCGCTGCTCACCGCTGCGTCTTATAATAGATATAAATCATGAGAACTATCATGAAGATGATATGCATGGCGCTGCCTCCTGCCGGTCAGATTAGTGGCTGGCACCCCTCCACCGGCTACCGCCGGTTTCCCTACCCTTTCAGGGGAGACGGGAGGATTATCATACCACATTCCGTTTCTCCGTAGGGGCGCACAGTGTGCGCCCGGCGAACCTTTTCCCTTCCGCCGTCTTTTTCCAGGTGAGAACTTTTGGGGAATGTATTTTTATCTGGGCATAAGGACAAATCCCCTATTGCAAACCCCATTTAAGGAACAAACGGGGCGGGCGCACACTGTGCGCCCCTACTGGATGAGAGGAAAACCCGGCGGTTCCAGCCACTAGTCACTAACATCCTCCGCGCCATACCGCTCCAGCCCTTCCTTCACCTCGTCCCAGGAGAACCCCCGGCGGAGCAGGAAGTTCTGCACCTTCCCCAGCTCCTGCCGGTCCGGGGTCCTGCCCCGGAGCTTCTGGGCGATGAGCCTGTCAATGGCCTCCCCGGAGGGTTCCGCCTGGGCCAGGGCCTCCGCCCACAGCTCCCGGGGGACCTTCCGCCGCCACAGCTCGTCCTGGGCCTTCCGCAGGCCGTAGCCCTTGGCGGTGTAGTGCCGGACCACCATGACGGCGTAAGCCCTGTCGTCCAGCACCCCCAGCTCCTCCAGCCAGTCGGCGGCCCCTTCCGCGTCCTCCGGGGCGCAGCCCTTCCGGCGCAGCTTCTCCGTCAGCTCTCCCCGGCTCATGGGCTTGGCCCCCACCATCCGGGCGGCGGTGGCCTTTGCGCCGGAGGTCTGCCCCGCCTGGGACAGCCGGGCCACCTCCTCCTCCGTCAGCTCCCTGCCGGTGTACAGGCCGAAGGAGAGGACCTCCGCCTCGGTGACCCGGAGCAGCTCCTTCTCCCCCAGCCACACCAGATAGCGGCCGGAGACGTGTTTGGATTCCTCCAGCTTCTGTATGATGGGCATCAGCCGTCAAAGTCCCCGGCGGAGAGGTCGATCTCCGCCTCCAGCTCGCTGAACAGGGAGGCTTCGATGTCCTCCTGGGTGGCGGGGGCGGCGGGCTCCGCCTTGGAGCCTCTGGCTGCTTTGGCGGCCTTCTTCGCCGGGGCGGGGGCGGGAGCCTCCTCCCCCTCCCCTTCTTCCGCCGCGTCGGGACCCAGGGGACGGCCCGCGGCCTTGGCCGCTGCCAGGGACTGCTTGCTCATCAGCTTGTAGGAATTGGCCCGAATCTCCGCCTCCAGCTTGTCCGCCTCGTCGGGATGGTCCTTAAAATACTGCTTGGCGGCGTCCCGGCCCTGGCCCAGCCGCAGGTCGCCCATGCTGAACCAGCTGCCGGACTTCTCCACCAGGCCCAGCTGGACGCCCAGATCCACCAGCTCGCCCACCTTGGAGATGCCCTCGCCGTACATAATGTCGAACTCCGCCTCCCGGAAGGGGGGCGCCACCTTGTTTTTCACGACCTTTGCCCGGGTGTGGTTGCCGATGATTTCGTCCCCCACCTTGATGGACTGCACCCGCCGCACGTCGATGCGGACGGAGGCGTAGAACTTCAATGCCCGGCCGCCGGTGGTGACCTCCGGGTTGCCGTACATGACCCCCACCTTCTCCCGAAGCTGGTTGATGAAGATGACGATGCAGTTGGTCTTGGAGATGGAGCCTGCCAGCTTCCGGAGGGCCTGGCTCATGAGCCGGGCCTGGATGCCCACAAAGGAGTCGCCCATTTCGCCCTCGATCTCAGCCCGGGGCACCAGGGCGGCCACAGAGTCCACCACCACCACGTCCAGCGCGCCGGAGCGCACCAGCTGCTCGCAGATCTCCAGACCCTGTTCGCCGGTGTCCGGCTGGGAGATGAGCATGGAGTCAATGTCCACCCCCAGGGCGCGGGCATAGGCGGGGTCCATGGCGTGCTCCGCGTCGATGTAGGCCACCTCGCCGCCGGCCTTCTGGGCCTCGGCCACACAGTGCAGGGCCAGGGTGGTCTTGCCGGAGGATTCCGGGCCGTAAATCTCCACGATTCTGCCCCGGGGCAGGCCGCCGATGCCCAGGGCCAGGTCCAGGGTCAGGGAGCCGGTGGGCAGGCTCTCCACCTTGATGTCCGCCTTATCCCCCATGCGCATGATGGAGCCTTTGCCGTAGGTGCGCTCGATTTGGGCCACGCAGGTGGCCAGGGCCTTCTGCTTATCCTCGGCGGGGGCGGCGGGCTGCACGGTCGTTGATTTTTTTGCCATAGGTTTGATTCTCCATTCTTGTGATTTAGGATGGGGTCAGAGCTGTCAGCGGCTAGAAACTCCTCCGCCGTCAAGCGGCAGTTCCGCTTCGCTCTGTCCCTGTAGGGGCGGCCCTTGGCCGCCCGCAGAAACCGCCTGCTTACTCCGGGCGGCCAAGGGCCGCCCCTACAGACGTATCGTGATATTTGAGGACCTTTTCCGGGCGATAACGGGCGGGCGAACACTGTTCGCCCCTACTGGAACGTGAAAACTAAGACTTTACTTTATTCGACTATCGCAAAATGACAACGGAATTGCCAATGATGCTGTTCAGGCTGGCAAAAAGTTCCGATTTTTGCAACTGTGTGTGTAGGGGCGGCCCTTGGCCGCCCGCAGAAACCACTTGCTTGCCCCGGGCGGCCAAGAGCCGCCCCTACAGAAAAGCAAAGATTTAGGCTTCACGCTCTACTACGGGATAGGGGAAACACCGTTGTTCCAACGAACGACTACCAGCCACTGACAGCTAACAGCTAAGAGCTAAGAGCTAAGAGCTTCTAACCACTAGCCACTAATCACCAGCCACTAACACTCCCTCAGCTCAGCGTTCCCTCCACCGCCCGGAACACGCCGTTCCAGTCCTTGTGCTTCTGAATATTATGGTAGCCGCTGGAGGCCAGGATGGCGGCCACATCCTCTGCCTGGTCGTACCCCACCTCAAAGAGGAGGACGCAGGCGGAGCGCATGGCTCCCTTCCACTGGCGGGCCACGCTGCGGTAAAAGTCCAGCCCGTCCTCCCCGCCGTCCAGGGCCAGCCGGGGCTCGTAGTCCCGGACGGAGACGTCCAGCCCGGCGATGTCGCCGGAGCGTATGTAGGGGGGATTGCAGACGATGAGGTTAAAGTCCCAGATCAACCGGGGCGGGGGCTGGAGGGCGTTGGCGGAGAAGGTGGTGATCTGTCCGCTGAGGCCGGTGCGGAGGGTGTTCTTCCGGGCCACGTCCAGGATGTTCTGGTTCACGTCCGCCAGCACAATGCGGCAGTTCTTGCAGTGCTGCGCCACCGCCAGGCCGATGCAGCCGGTGCCGCAGCAGAGGTCCAGCACACGGGCGTGGTCCCCGGCCCGTCCGGCCAGCTCGATGGCCCGCTGGGCCACCGTCTCCGTGTCGCTGCGGGGAATGAGGGTATCCGGCGTCACCAGCAGGTTCAGCCCCATAAAGTCCCACTCCCCCAGGATGTAGGCCAGGGGCTCCCCCTTCAGACGGCGCTGGAGCAGGCCGTTCAGTTTGGCCTCCAGATCCGGTGTGGCATAGAGCCGCAGACTGGCAAAAAATTCCTCTTTCCCCTTGCCGGAGGCGAAGCAAATCAGCTCCCTGGCCTCCAGCTGGGCCGCCTCCACCCCGGCCAGCCGCAGCTGCTGGCGGGTGTCCAGATACAGGGTATTGTAGGTTTTCAGCATAGCGACGCCTTCCTTCTCCACACAGGCCACCCGGCCCCTTACCAGGCGTCCTGCCCTTTCTTCTCCGGCAGCACTGCCTTCAGCGAGGCAATGCCCACTTCTATCATGGAATCATCCGGTTCATTGGTGGTAAAATTCTGCATCCACAGGCCGGGGGCGACGAGGAAACGGGTCAGGGCGTTGTCGTGCCCCCCGGCGAAGCGGTTAAATTCATAGCTGATGCCCACGATGACGGGCAGGCTCAGGAGCTGGAGCAGCATCCGCACCAGCACGTTGGGAGGCGTGATGAAGGTGAACATCACGGCGTGGACCAGGATGGCCAGGGCCACCACCACGAACAGGAAGCTGGTGCCGCATCTGGGGTGGTGCCGGGGCATTTTGCGGACGTTCTCCACCGTCAGCTCCAGCCCCCGCTCGTAGCAGAAAATGGTCTTATGTTCCGCGCCGTGGTAGGCGAACACCCGCTTCATCTCCTTCATCCGGGAGCAGAGGACCAGATACAGCAGGAACACCGCAATGCGGACGACCCCCTCCGTCAGGCTGACGGCCAGCTTGTTCATGGGCACGAGCTTCCCCAGCAGGTTGGTCAAAAAGGTGGGCAGCAGGAAGAACAGCCCCACCGAGAAGCACACCGCCAGCACCACAGCGAAGTAGACCACGAATTTGGACAGGGCCTCGCTGCCAAATTTGCGCTCGATCCACTGCTCCAGCTTCGTGGGTTCCTCCTCTTCCTCCTCCGGGTAGAACTCGGCGGAGAACATCAGGGCCTGGACGCCCTTCACCATGGAGTCCAGGAAGTTGACCACCCCCCGGATGAAGGGCACACCCAGGATGGGGTACCGCTCCTTGATGAGGTGCAGCTCCTCCACCTTCTCCTCCAGCCCTCCGTCCGGGCGGCGGACGATGATGGCCTGCTTCTCCGGCCCCCGCATCAGGATGCCCTCCAGCAGGGCCTGTCCGCCGATGGAGGTACGAAATTCCCCCTGTTCGGGGGAGGATGGTTTGCTCATGGAAATGCTCCTTTTTTGATTCTATCAAACATTTGTTCGGATTGCAAGGGGAAGTTTAGTGGCTAGTGGCTGGCAGCCGTTGGTAGGAACCGCTGTCTTTCCCCTATCCCGTAGGGGCGAACAGTGTTCGCCCGCCCGTTATCGCCCGGAAAAAGTTCCCAAATATCACGATACGTCTGTAGGGACGGCCCGCTTACCCCTTCTTACTCCGTTTCGTCCTCCGCCCCGCCGTAGAGCCACCCCGCCAGGGTCTCCCTGGCGTAGTCCCAGTCATTGATGACCAGCACCGCGCCGATGCCGCTGATGCTCTGGTTGGAGTACATATCATCGGTGGGCAGGCGGTAGGACAGGATGCCGTTATCCTTCATACCGTAGGCGCTGACCTCCACCCCCGCGATCTGGAGGGCGGTCATGTCGGTGGTCAGGTCGTCGGCGATGGAGTTGTAGACGGACAGCAGGCTGAAAACGCTCTGAGTTTTCAGCTGGTTAAAGACGGCGGTGATGACGTTGCGCTGGCGCTGGGTGCGCTCAAAGTCATACTGCCCCACCTTCCGGGTGCGGGCGTAGTCCAGCGCGGCGGCGCCGTCCAGGAGGTTCACCCCGGCGGTGACGTCATAGGGGCCGTCGGTGAGGTAGGACAGATATTCGCCGTTCTCGCCGCCCCGGAGGTAGTTGGCCTCCTCCTCGTTCAGCTCGATTTCCACGCCCCCCAGGGTGTCGATGACGTCGATGAAGCCCTCAAAGTCGATGGCCACGTTGTAGTCGATGGTGACGCCGTAATTTACGGCGATGGTCTCGTCCAGCAGGGAGACGCCCCCCAGAGAGTAGGCGGCGTTCAGCTTCCGGGCGGAGTAACCGGGTATCTCCACATAGGTGTCCCGCATCAGGGAGACCATGGACATTTGGTCGGTGTTCTGGTTAATGCTGAGGATAATCATGGTGTCGGAGCGGCCGGTATCCCCTTCGGAGCGGCTGTCCTGACCGATGAGCAGGATGTTGCACACCCCCTCCACCGAGGTGGTGACGTTCTCCGTCTCGATGTCGGCGCTGCCCATCTCCGAGGCGGAGAAGGTGCCCAGCTTGCTGATCTGATAGCCAAAAAAGGCCACGGCCCCGGCGGCCAGAACGATGATGACCACCAGCACCCACAGCAGCACCCGAAAGCCGCCGCCTTTTTTATGTTTCTTCCCGTCTTCCATGGAAGGTCAAGTCCTTTCTGATTCTGTGAACGGTTACAGACGTCGCTGGAGGGGAAATTCCCGATTCAAGCTCTGACCGTGTAGGGGCGGCCCTTGGCCGCCCGAAGGAACTGCCCGCTTACCCCGGGCGGCCAAGGGCCGCCCCTACAGACGCATCGTGCTATTTGAGAACTTTTTCCGGACGATGACGGGCGGGCGAACAGTGTTCGCCCCTACGGGATAGGGGGAACACAGTGGTTCCGATTAACGACTACCAGCCACCAGCCACTACTACACCGTCTTATGGAACGTATCCTGTGCGGCGGTTTGCAGCTGCGCCTTCAAACTGGCGTCCGGAACAGTGGGGGTGGCGATGGGCAGGTGAATGGTGGCCAGACAGCCGCCGCCCTCGGCGTTGGTGATGTCCAGGGTGCCCCCCATACGGGTGACGATCTCATCACAGACGGCCAGGCCGATGCCGCTGCCCCGGGTCTTGGTGTTGGCCCGATAGAATTTTTCCTTCACGTGGGGCAAATCCTTCTCCGGGATGCCCTGGCCGTAGTCCCGGACGCGGATGCGCACCATGCCGTCGTCCCGGTCGATATAGGTGTCCACCTGCTTCCCGCCGCCGCCGTGTTTGCCGGCGTTGTCCAGCAGGTTGGAGAACACCTGCCGCATTCTGGCCGGGTCGCCGGGGATGGGGGGAAACTCCTCCTCGCAGTCGTGGTGGATCAGGGGGATGTGCTTCTCCCGGAAGAACTGCTGATAGGTGAACACCGCGTCCTCCAGCTCCGCCTTGATGTCCATCAGCTCGATGTTCAGGGTGAACCGGCCGTCCTCGATGCGGGAGAAGTCCAGCAGCTCGTCCACCAGCCTGCTGAGCCGCTGGCCCTCGCTGGAGATGATGGAGAGGCCCTTGCGCACGCTCTGGGGGTCGGTGATTTCCCCGCTGAGCAGGGTCTGGCTCCAGCCGTTGATGGCGGTCAGTGGGGTGCGCAGCTCGTGGGAGACGGAGGAGATAAACTCATCCTTGGTTTTTTCACTGACGCTGATTTTGGTGGACATATCGTTGATGGCGTCCACCAGGGCGCCGATCTCGTCGTCCCGGTTCTTCTCCATCTGGATGCCGTAGCTGCCCGCGGCGATGCGCTGTGCGATGCGGGTGATGCTGTTCACCGGCACGATGATGGACTGAATGAAGTACAGGCTCAGCACATACATCATAATGACGATGCCGGCGGCCGCCAGCACCGTGACGCAGATGATCATCAGAATCTGCCGATCCACCGCCGAGCAGCTGGACACCAGCCGGATGACGCCCACCACCTCATCCCCGTTCAGGATGGGGGCGGACACCGCCATGATGCGCTCCCCCGTGGTGGGGCTTTTGCCGATAAAGGAGGCCACGGCCTGAGTATCGATGGCGGTGCGGATCTCTGAGGTGCCGGGGCGGCTGCCGGAGATGGCGTAGGAGGTGAGGATCACCTGGCCGTCGGTGCTCAGGAATTGCAGCTCCAGGCTGGCGCTCTGGTTAAAGTCGCTGACGTAGTAGTTGGCCATCTCCAGATAGGTCTGCTCATCGGTGGCGTAGGAGGAGATGAAGCCGCTGGCGGACTCCGCCGTGGACTCCAGCCCCGCCCGCATGGAGGAATAGTAATAGTTGCTGATGAACAGGGACAGCAGCACCACCGCCAGCACCGCCACCAGCAGCACCACGCCCACGCTGTTGAACAGCCACCGGCGGCGCAGGCCGCCCTGAGTGGGAAGCCGCTCCAGCCTGCTCCAGGCGGTGCGGGCGTACTGGGGGATCAGGTCGATGGGGTTTGTGGCCGGGCGGCTGGCCTGAGGCTTCTGCTTCACGGTATAGGTCTTGCTCTTCGGGGCAGGGCGCTGTTTGGGAGGCCGCTGCTTCTTCTCCGGTTTGTCGGAGGGCACCTGCTTCTCCCGGCCGCGGGAGGCCCGGTCTTCACTGGCCATCGCTGTTCCTCCTTTCCACTGTTATCCTTACAGACGGGGCAATGTCGTCAACTTAAAGATGCAATCTATCCTGAATTAAGGGGAATCACGCAGCCTCACAGTCAGATTTCCGCGACCAAAGGACGACAAAATTGACGCCCGTTCCGCCGTAAGGCGGGAACGTGGGCGGCAATCCCCGCCAGCCGCCATCGGCGGCAGTCTCACCAGTTAGAAGTTACTTCGTCTCTGACGGGATAGACCACTTGCAGGTTGGACAGCGCGAAGCACCAGCGGGATAGGAGAGGGATTCTTAAGGGGGAGCGAGGCCCCGAGCTTCCCCTTAAGCCGCCTTCTTTCCCCCATTTCTTGGCGGAACAAGAAATGGGGCCCGCCGGGAGGGCAAACACCTATTTCCTTTCTCAATCCTTACCTAAGGAAAATAATTCTCCTAAATTGACGACACTGACAGGCAGAGGCGGCATCACGCCTCCCATTTATACCCGTAGCCCCAGACGGTGGTGATGTAGGTGGGGGTGGTGGGGTCGTCCTCCACCTTCAGCCGGAGGCGGCGGATATTCACGTCCACGATTTTGACCTCGCCGTAGTAATCCCGGCCCCAGACGGCCTCCAGAATCTCCTCACGGGACAGGGCCTTGCCGGGATTCTCCATCAGCAGCTTCATGACGGTGTACTCCACCTGGGTCAGCTTGACCCGCTGGCCGTTCTTCTCCAGGGTGCGGTTGCGGGTGTTCAGCAGGAAGGGGGGCGAGCTGATCTCCCCGCTGCGGGGGGCCTGCGGGGCGTCGGCGGCCTCCCCCACCCGGCGGTACAGGGCGTCCACCCGGGCGGTGAGCTCCGCCGGGGAGAAGGGCTTGGTCACATAGTCGTCCGCGCCGGCCATCAGGCCGGTGACCTTATCCATCTCCTGGGAGCGGGCAGTGAGCATAATGATGCCCACCTTCTTGCCGCTGGCCCGGATGCGGCGGCAGACCTCGAAGCCGTCGATGCCCGGCAGCATTACGTCCAGCAGGGCCAGGCGGATGTCGGGGCTTTGCTTCATCAGCTCCAGGGCGTCCTCGCCGGTGGAGGCCTCCACCGTCTGATAACCGGCCCGCTGTAAATTCAGCACCACAAAGGAGCGGATGCTGTCTTCATCTTCCAGAACAAGTACCTTACGCATGATAATCCTCCGATGTTGTTTCTGTTGGAAACCCCTCCGCTGCGCTCCCTGCCCTGAAATGCAATGCCATCAACTTAAGATGCAATCTATCTTTCCATTGAGGGAAGAGCGTGGGGGACAGTCAGGTTTCCACAACCAAATGGCAACAGGAAAGTTTGCAAGCCGCCCTCTTTTGCTGCTTTTCTCGGCGGAGCGAGTTTGCGGCGTTAAGAAAATATGCCAGCGGCATATTTTTAGCCGAAAACCGCAGCCAGCTATGCTGGCAAGGCTCATTGACCGAGGAGGAGATGCTAAAAGTGATAACGCGGTTGTCAGGCCATGCCCTGGCAAGGGCAAAAACCTATTTCCTTTATCCCGCCTTATCTAAGGAGAAAACCGCCTGGGCGCACACTGTGCGCCCCTACTGGCTTCGGGTAACGTTATATAAAATCCCGCCCCTAATCCTCCGACCAGTCCGTCTCGATGAGATAGAACATGGACCGCAGGGTGGCCGCGTCCAGCAGGCCGTACTCCGCCGCGCTGTCGTACAGCCTGGCGGAATAGGTGGCGGTGCTGTCCTCCTCCAGGGAGAAGCGGCTGTCCGCCACGGCCCGCTCCGAGCGGTTGGTGCCGGTGTTTTTATAGATGGCGAACAGGGGGAAGGCGTCCTCCTCCGATGACGCCTGATAGTAGAACAGGATGCCCCGCTCCACGGCGTTGCCGCTGGTGGTGTCCGACCGGGCCAGGGAGAGCCGGGGCAGCCAGTCCTCCGGCAGCACCAGGTACCATCCGTCCGTCCCGTTGTAATAGGTGACGGTGGACAGGGTGGCCGTCCCGGTCAGGTCATACTGGTTCCATAGCAGGGCGTTGAAGGTGTCGGTGCTCTCCGGGTCAAAGTTGGCCATCACGGCGGGGAAGGGAATCTCCCAGATGCCGTCGCCGTCAATGTCCTGGTCGTTGGTCAGGTAGTAGTGGACGGTGGAGGAGTCGCCGCTCCGGCTGTCCAGGGCCACAGAGGTAAAGACGCCGTCCACCAGGGCGAAGATGTCGGTGATCTGGTCGCTGTTGTTGATCTCATCGGCGGCGGAATCGGTGACGTAGCCGGAGACGAACAGGGCGGTCTCCCCGCCGGACAGGACGCCGGTGCGGATATGGTCAATGGAGGACAGGCTCTGGGACAGAGGAGCTGTCCCCACCAGGGCCATGCGCTGGTCCTGACAGGCGTAATATTGGGCCTGCTTCTCGGTGGTGTCGGTGGCGGAGCTCAGCAGCACCACCAGCTCGCTGGTGCCGTCGGCGTCCAGATCCACCACGGAGTAACGGGAGTAGCTGGTGAAGTCCATCATCTGCACGGCGGCCCCCTCCTCTACGGAGTAGGCGGACAGGGTGTACACCGAGCTGGAGATCTGCCAGCTCACCAGCACCTCCTCCACGGAGTCCTCCCCCCCGTCCAGCTGACAGAAGGTGACGGAGTTGATGGCGTTGCCCTGACCCTCGATGGTGGTCAAAAGACTGAATTCCCCGTCCTCATTCTGCCAGTACAGGCAGATTTTCAGGGGGTTCTCCCCGCCGTCGGTGTTCCGGAAGAAGGCCACGGCCTCGTCCAGGCCGTCCCCGTCCAAATCCACCGCAGACACCGGCTGGGTGTTGGCGCCCTTCAGGGGAGAGACGTATTCATAGCCGCTGTTCAGGGCCTCCTGGAGGCAGGTCTCCAGGCTCTCGTATTCCTCACTGGCCTGAGGGAGGCGGTAGTAGTCCTCCGGGGAGTCCGCACTGATGCCGCATCCGGTCAGCAGGGCCAGGGCCAGCGTCAGGCTGGTCAGCAGAAGGGCGGTTCGACGCAAGGCGGGTTCACCTCTTTCAGGGAAAAATACCGTCCCGGCGGGGCGGGGACGAGGGCGCTGCCAAAGGGCGGCGCGGCAAAACTGTCTAAGCTGTATTATAACACAGAAGACGCAAAAAGCCTATCTCTTTTTGCGCTCCAGTTATGAAATAATTTTGAAATTTTGGGAGAAAGGGGTCGTTGGCGGGGCGTATTGTCAACCTGAGGGGACACACCCCTCCACCGGACAAATTCTCTATAGCAAACGCTGTCTAAGGAAAACGTGGCCGGGCGCACAAAGCGCCCCTACTGGGAACCGGAAAACGCAGTGCAAGCCGGAACCCTCAGTCAGCCCCCGCCAGCCGGCCCCTGACCTCCGACGCCAGGGACGCGCAAACCCCCGCCATCTCCTCCGGGGTCTGCCGCATCCCGTTCACCATCCAGTCCCGGACGATGTTCATCACCGCCCCCTCGACGGCCAGATGCCAGTAGTGGGTCATCGGGTCCGCGGGCGACTCCTCCTGCTGTGTCAGGGGCGGCAGGGTCAGCACCGCGCTGAGGGAGATGCGGAAGGACACCATGTTCCGGGTGATCCGCTCATTCTCCCTGATTTTCCGGAACAGATTCAGGGCCGACCGGTACACGTCCTCCGGCGTCCGGGTGGCCCGGAGGAAGGCGTGCAGCTCCAGGGCGGCGGATTCCCCGATTTCCCGCAGCAGGGCCTCCTTGTCGCTGTAATTCCGGTAAAAGGTGGCCCGGGACACCCCGGCCCGCTGCGTCAGCTCGGTGACGGAGATCTTTTGAAAGTCCTGCTCCCCCAGAAGCTGCATCAGCGCCGTCCGCAGGCACTCTCTGGAAATGCGGTTGGATTCCTCCCCGGACAGCCGCCGGATGTTGCGCTTTTCCAGCTCTGACGGCGCCGTTTCATTCGTTGCCATGGGCTTGCCTCCTGCCTGTGCCGGTGATACAATTTTCCGGAAACTGTCTATTTTCCGGCGTACCCTCTGGACGTATCCCTTAGAATATGCTATTCTTTAGTAGGATACATCTGTTTCACAGAAACAATCGTATCACATTTCACGGAGGCTGTCAACACCGGAGGACGGACAGCTCCCCAAAGGGCGGTTGATTCCTTATGAAAACCTTGAAGGAAAATCTGAGCAACCTGATCATGAGCCTGTGCGAGCTGGTCATCGGTATCCTGCTGCTGCTGGACCCTGTGGGGTACACCACCGGCGTCATCGTGGTGGTGGGCGTGGTGCTGGTGGTGTTGGGCATCATCAGCGCTATCTCCCACTTCCGGCTCCCTCTGGAGGAGGCGGCGCGGGGCCATCAGCTGACGGTGGGGCTGATCGAGCTGACCGTGGGCCTGTTCTGCGTGTTCTGCTCCGACTGGTTCATTGCCACCTTCCCGGTGCTGACCCTGCTCTACGGCGTGGTGCTGCTGGTGACGGGCTTTTCCAAGGTGCAGTGGGCCATTGACCTGGCCCGGATGAAGCGGCGCCAGTGGTTCCTCGCCCTGATCGGGGCGGCCCTGTCCTTCCTGGGGGCTGCCATCATCTTTGCCCATCCCCTAACCGCCACCTCCTTCCTGTGGATTTACACCGCCGTCACCCTGATTGCCGAAGCGGTGCTGGACATCGTCACCGTTTTCTTCCGGAGCAAAAACGCCCCGGCGGAGGAAGATTTGGAGGAGGTCGCAGAGGAGCACGGGGAAGAATCCCCGGAGGAGCCTGCGGAGGAAACCGTCGTGGAGGACTAAGCGGATTCATCCAATTTCATTTTCGCCAGCGCAGCCGGACAGCGCGCCCACAGGGCGTCTGTCCGCCCTGTGCGTTCCGGCGTGTTCCGGAGGAGCGGAGGAAAGGAATCAATCGTTATGAAAAAGCTGAAAAACAACTATCTCTACCTGACGCTGGCCCTCTTTGGGGCGGCGGCGCTGAGCATTCTGCTGTTCTTTCTGGTGTCCCGGTTTGACGGGATACAGGACGCCCTGTCCGTTCTGCAGGGGGTGTGGATGCCCTTCATCGTGGGGGCGGTGATCGCCTACCTCCTGAAACCCAGCTGCAACCTGCTGGAGGAGCGGCTGAACGACTTCTCCCAGAAGCGGGGGAAGGGCCCCAACCGGATGGCGGGGGCGCTGAGCATTGTCATCACCCTGGTGCTGGCGGTGGTGGTCATCGCCGTGCTGCTGGTGCTGGTGGTGCCCACCCTGCTGGACAGCCTCTATGCCATACTGCTGCAAATCCCCGACGCGGTGGAGCAGGGCAGGGCCTGGCTGCTGAAATACGCGGGGGACAATGAGACCCTGAGCAACTACATCAGCGGCCTCACCGACAGCGTCTCCACCTCCCTGCCGGAGTGGCTCCGGGAGACGGTGCTGCCCAACCTGGAGACGCTGATCGGCGGCGTATCCAGCGGCGTGTCCGGCGTGGTGTCTGTGGTTTACAACCTCTGCATGGGGGCCATCGTGTCCATCTATATGCTGGCCGACCGGAAAACCTTCGCCGCCCAGGCCAAACGGCTGAGCTACAGCGTTTTCGGCCAGAAGTGGTCGGACATCATCCTCCGTGAGGTGCGGTATGCCGACAGGGTGTTCGGCGGCTTCATCAACGGGCGGCTGGTGGACTCCCTCATCATCGGCATAATCTGCCTGGTGTTCACTCTCATCGCCGGAACACCCTATGCGGTGCTGGTCAGCGTTCTGGTGGGCGTCACCAATATTATCCCCTTCTTCGGCCCCTACATCGGCATGATTCCCTCCTTCCTGCTGATTCTGATGGTGAGCCCGGTGAAGGCGCTGGTGTTCCTGATTTTTGACATCGTCCTCCAGCAGTTTGACGGCAACATTCTGGGGCCCCGGATTCTGGGCAACGTCACCGGCCTCTCCGGGTTCTGGGTGCTGTTCGCCATCCTGACCTTCGGCGGGCTGTTCGGCTTCGTGGGGATGCTGATCGGCGTGCCGGTGTTCGCCGTGATTTACGACGTGGCCCGGAAGCTGGTGCACCGGGGGACGGCGTTCCACCGGGAACGGGAGGCGGAACGGAAATAGGCGGCTGGAGGGGTTACGCCCCAACCTTTCCCTCAGTCAGTAGGGGCGCACAGTGTGCGCCCGGCGAACCTTTTTCCTTTCTGCCGCCTTTTCCTAAGTGAAAACTTTTGCGGAATGTATTTTTATCTGGGAATACAGGACAAATCCTCTATTGCAAACCCTATTGAAGGAACAAACGGAGCGGGCGCACACTGTGCGCCCCTACGGAAAACCGGAACGTGGTATGACACCCCGTCTGCTCCCCGAAAGGGTAGGGAGCGAAGCGGAAATGCCGCTTGACGGCGGAGGGGAACCGGCGTTAGCCGGTGGAGGGGGTCACTAACAGCTCACAGCCGGCGCCCGCCCCTGAGGGG